>NZ_JAAGPN010000102.1:0-28648 GCF_017104805.1 Paraburkholderia sp. Ac-20347
TGACGCTGCGCACCGACCTCGATCTGCTCGACGACGTCTGGAGCGGCCGCCCGACGCTGCCGCTCGCGGCCGTCTACGAGCACGCCGCGCCGCACGCCGACCTGCCGCGCGCGGGCAAGCTGGAACAGGTGCGCCGCGCGATGGCGGAGAAGGGCGCGCAGTGGCATTTCGTGTCGACGCTCGACGATCTCGCGTGGCTCTTCAACCTGCGCGGCGCCGACGTGAGCTACAACCCGGTGTTCGTCGCGCACGCGCTGATCGGCCCGGACGACGCCACGCTGTTCGTCGCCGACGGCAAGGTGAGCGCCGACCTCGCGCAATCGCTCGCGCGCGACAACGTGCGCGTCGCGCCTTACGCCGATGCCGCGACGGCGCTTGCCGCGCTGCCCGCCGAAGCATCGCTGCTGGTCGATCCGCGCCGCGTGACTTACGGCTTGCTGCAAGCTGTCGCGAAGGCGGTGAAGCTCGTCGAGTCGGTCAATCCGAGCACCTTCTTCAAGTCGCGCAAAACCGCCGCCGAAGCTGAACACGTGCGCGCGACCATGGAGCAGGACGGTGCGGCGCTCGCCGAATTCTTCGCGTGGTTCGAGGCGGCGCAGGGCCGCGAAACCATCACCGAACTCACCATCGACGAAAAGCTCACGGCCGCGCGCAAGCGCCGTCCGGGTTTCGTCTCGCTCTCGTTCGGCACGATCGCCGGTTTCAACGCGAACGGAGCGATGCCGCACTACCGCGCGAGCGCCGAGTCGCATGCGGTGATCGAAGGCGACGGCCTGCTGCTGATCGATTCGGGCGGCCAGTACCTCGACGGCACGACCGACATCACGCGCGTCGTGCCGGTGGGCACGCCGAGCGCGGCGCAAAAGCGTGATTTCACGCTCGTGCTCAAGGGCATGATGGCGCTCTCGCGCGCGCAGTTTCCGCGCGGCATCCGCTCGCCGATGCTCGACGCGCTCGCGCGTGCGCCGATCTGGGAAGCGGGCGCCGATTACGGCCACGGCACCGGCCACGGCGTGGGCTACTTCCTGAACGTGCACGAAGGCCCGCAGGTCATCTCGCACTACGCGCCCGCCGAGGCATGGACGGCGATGGAAGAGGGCATGATCACATCGGTCGAGCCGGGCATCTATCGTCCGGGCAAGTGGGGCGTGCGCATCGAAAATCTGGTGCTGAATCAGGCTGCGGAAAAGACCGAATTCGGCGATTTCCTCAAGTTCGAGACGCTGACGCTGTGCCCGATCGACACGCGCTGCATCGACCTGACGCTGTTGCGCGAGGACGAGCGCGCGTGGCTCAATGCGTATCACCAGACGGTGCGCGTGCGCGTCGCGCCGCACGTGAGCGGCGATGCGCTCGCGTGGCTGGAAAAGCGCACG
The DNA here is from genome assembly GCF_017104805.1 of Paraburkholderia sp. Ac-20347. Lineage (NCBI taxonomy): Bacteria > Pseudomonadati > Pseudomonadota > Betaproteobacteria > Burkholderiales > Burkholderiaceae > Paraburkholderia > Paraburkholderia sp. Ac-20347. The sequence goes on from NZ_JAAGPN010000102.1 coordinate 1,377, forward strand.
CAGCCGATCTGATTTCGCTCGCTGAACGGCGAGGCCATTCACGGAGTAGCGACACGGAGTAGAGGCGCATGACGATCAAGGCAGTCGTGTTCGACTTCGGCGGCGTGCTGGTCGACTGGAGTCCCGAGTATCTCTATCGCGAGCTGATTCCCGACGACGAGGAACGCCGCTGGTTCCTCACGCACGTCTGCGCGATGGATTGGGTGATCCGTCAGGACGGCGGCGAACCCATCGCCGTCGGCACCGAGGAGCTGGTCGCGAAGTTTCCGGAGCACGAAGCGCTGATCCGCGCGTTCTACGAGCGCTGGCACGAGATGATCGGCGGCCTGCTCGAAGGCGGCGTGGCGACGTTCGAGCGGCTGGAGGCGGCCAACGTGCCGATCTTCGGCCTCACGAACTGGTCCGCCGAAACCTTTCCGTGGGCGTGGGAGCGCTTCGGCATCCTGCGCCGCTGTCGCGATGTGGTGGTGTCGGGGCGCGTGAAACTCGTGAAGCCCGATCCGGCGATTTTCCACGAGATGTTTCGCCGTATCGAGGCGCAGTTGCCGGGCGTACATCCCGAGGAACTCGTCTTTATCGACGACAACGCGCACAACGCGCAAGCCGCCACCGCGCTCGGCTGGCACGGCGTGCATCACACGAGCAACGCGCAAACCGACGCGCAGTTGCGCGCGCTCGGCCTGCCGGTTTGACGCGCGTTTTTAAGGCGTTATTCACGTTCATTTCGACGTCGACGACGCGGGCGCGACCGGTTGCAGCAGGCTGCGCAGCGCGTCGGCGATACCCTTCGCGGTTTGCCCCGCGCCCTGCGCCACGCCTTGCGCGCTCACGCCGAGCGCTTGCGCGAAGCCCGCGCGCAGCTCGGTCATCAGGCTTTCGTCGAGACGGAATTTCGGATCGTGCAGATTGCCGTCGAGCACGAAACGCAGCCGGATATTGCCTTTGTGCGTCTTGAGCGCGGCCACCGCCGCGCGCGTCGGAATCGACAGAAACGTATCGAGCGGGTCGCCGCTTTCGGCCAGTTGCAGTTGATGCAGCGTGACCGTGCCGGGCGCGTGGATGCGGTAGGCGCTCACCGTCGCGTTCAGGTCGAGGTCGAGCGTGCCGCCCGTGATGTTCGCCTTCGGCCCGGCCTTTTTCAGCAGATACGGATCGAGCATCGTGATGTCGACGCCACGCAGCGTCGTGCGCGTCTGCGAATCTTTGGTCGCGATGCGGATCCAGCCGCCGAAATTCACATGCCCCGTGTGCTGCGGCCCCTTGAGCGCGCCGCTCACCGCGACTTGCGTGGGCTCGTCGAGCGCGGGCAGATGCACGTGATCGACGCTTGCCTGCGCCTCGCTGACCGTCACGCGCCACGGCGGATTGCCCACCGAGCGATCGTAGAAGTCGAACGTGCCGTTTTCGAAGCCGACGTGATCGATCAGTTTGTCGGAAGACAGCTCGGTTTTGTCCGATGATGCCGCGCTGCCCGCTTCCGATGGCGAGGCAGCGGCCATTTCGTCGCGCAGATTCGGCAGGATCTGGATCGAGCCGTTCTGGCGTCGCAGGACCGTCATCGTGAAATCGCTGACCGTGATGTCGCGGATGTGCACGCGATGCGCGAGCAACGCGCGCAGATCGGGCGCAATCGTGATGCGCCGCGCGTGCAGCGTGTCGGCGGTCGGCCAGTCGGGCGGCGGCTTGAGGCGCACGTCGTCGAGTTCGATCGAATCGAGCGTGAGCGAGACGTGAATGCGCGAGGCGGTGCCGACCGGCGCGAGCATCGCCTCGATGCGCGACTTCGCCTCGCGCTGCAACGCGTAGAGACCGATGAGCGCGCCGAGCACGAGCACCGCAACGACGATCGCCGCGATCAGGACGATGCGGGAAACAGGGCGCGGACGGTTCGGCGACGACATGCGGGGCACCTTGCGTGAAAGAAGGGATCGACGGCGGGTCGACTGCGCAGCGTGTGACAAAGGCCGTAGCGTAACGCGTTCCCAGCAACCGCCATGCCGTGCGTGACGCCGCGCGCGGGATGTCGAGGCAAAAATCCGGCGCAAAAAAAACGGCGGCCCGCAGGCCGCCGTCGTTCGCCGCGCCGCTCAGTGGCGGTGCGCGATGGGGGAGTTCGACGCGATCAGCGCGAAATCGGCTTGTAGCGCAGACGCTTCGGACGCGCCGCTTCTTCGCCGAGACGCTTGATCTTGTCGGCCTCGTATTCCTGATAGTTGCCGTCGAAGAAGGTGACTTGCGAGTCGCCTTCGAACGCCAGGATGTGCGTGGCGATACGGTCGAGGAACCAGCGATCGTGCGAGATCACCATCACCGAGCCCGCGAATTCGAGCAGGGCGTCTTCGAGCGCGCGCAGCGTTTCCACGTCGAGGTCGTTCGACGGTTCGTCCAGCAGCAGGACGTTGCCGCCCGAAATCAGCGTCTTGGCCAGATGCAGACGGCCGCGTTCACCGCCCGACAGGTTGCCGACGACCTTCTGCTGGTCGCCGCCCTTGAAGTTGAAGCGGCCGATGTACGCGCGCGACGGCGTTTCGTACTTGCCCACCGTCAGCACGTCCGCGCCGCCCGAGATTTCCTCGAACACGGTCTTGTTGGCGGCCAGCGCGTCGCGGCTTTGATCGACGTAAGCGAGCTTGACCGTCGGGCCTTGCACGATTTCGCCCGAATCCGGCTGCTCCTTGCCCGTGAGCATGCGGAACAGCGTCGACTTGCCGGCGCCGTTCGGCCCGATGATGCCGACGATCGCGCCCGCCGGAATCTTGAAGCTGAGGTCGTCGATCAGCAGACGGTCGCCGTACGATTTGCTGACGTTCTTGAACTCGATGACTTCGTTGCCCAGACGCTCGCCCGCCGGAATGAAGATTTCCTGCGTTTCGTTGCGCTTCTGGTAATCCGTGCTCGACAGTTCCTCGAAGCGCGCGATACGCGCCTTCGACTTCGCCTGACGGCCCTTCGGGTTCTGGCGCACCCACTCCAGTTCCTTCTTGATCGCCTTCTGGCGCGCCGATTCCGTGGCTTCTTCCTGCTTCAGGCGCTCTTCCTTCTGGTCGAGCCAGCTGGAGTAGTTGCCCTTCCAGGGAATGCCGTGGCCGCGGTCGAGTTCGAGAATCCACTCGGCGGCGTTGTCGAGGAAGTAGCGATCGTGGGTCACGGCGACGACGGTGCCCGGGAAGCGCGTGAGGAACTGTTCGAGCCACTCGACCGATTCGGCGTCCAGGTGGTTGGTCGGTTCGTCGAGCAGCAGCATGTCGGGCTTTTCGAGCAGCAGCTTGCACAGCGCGACGCGGCGCTTTTCACCGCCCGAGAGATTGCCGATCTTTGCGTCCCACGCCGGCAGACGCAGGGCGTCGGCGGCAATTTCGATCTGCTGTTCGGCGCTGCCGTCGGTCGTGGCGAGGATCGCTTCGTACTTGGCCTGCTCGGCGGCCAGCGCGTCGAAGTCGGCGTCCGGCTCGGCGTAGGCGGCGTAGATTTCGTCGAGCTTCTTCTGTGCGTTGAACACGTCGCCCAGACCTTCCTCGACGGCTTCGCGCACGGTCTTTTCCGGATCGAGCTGCGGCTCCTGCGGCAGATAGCCGATGTTCAGGTTGGGCATCGGCGTGGCTTCGCCTTCGATGTCCTTGTCGACGCCGGCCATGATCTTGATGAGCGTGGACTTGCCCGAGCCGTTCAGGCCGAGCAGACCGATCTTCGCGCCCGGGAAGAACGACAGCGAAATGTCCTTCAGGATCTGGCGCTTGGGCGGCACGATCTTGCCGACCCGGTTCATGGTGAAGACGTATTGGGCCATGAGAGTGTCTTTGGAGTCTGAAAAACGGGAGAAAAAAGGGCGGAATTCTGTCTTGCACCGCGCGATGTTCGCCATCGGGCGGGATGCGCAAGCCGCTATTGTACGGGGCCCGGGCGGCGGGGGAGCGATGCGGGGCCGCGAGCGGCGCGGCGCATCGTCATCCGTAAAAAAGCCCGCTCACGAGCGGGCTTTTTCGGTGCTTGCGAAAAACGTCGATTAAACGTTGAACAGGAAGTTCATCACGTCGCCGTCGTGCACGACGTATTCCTTGCCTTCGGCGCGCATCTTGCCGGCTTCCTTCGCGCCGGTTTCGCCCTTGTACTGGATGTAGTCGTCGAAGGCGATGGTCTGCGCGCGGATGAAGCCGCGCTCGAAGTCCGTGTGGATCGCGCCGGCGGCCTGCGGAGCCGTATCGCCCACGTGGATCGTCCACGCGCGCACTTCCTTCACGCCAGCCGTGAAGTACGTTTGCAGACCGAGCAGACGGAAGCCCGCGCGGATCACGCGGTCGAGGCCCGGCTCTTCCATGCCCATGTCGGCGAGGAACGCGGCCTTGTCTTCGTCGTCGAGATCGGCGATTTCGGCTTCGATCGCGGCGCACACGGCCACGACCGGCGCACCTTCGGCTTCGGCGTGCTTGCGCACGGCGTCGAGGTACGGGTTGTTCTCGAAGCCGTCGTCCTTCACGTTCGCGACGTACATCGTCTTCTTCGCGGTGATCAGGCAGAACGGCTTGAGGAGCGCCTGTTCGTCTTCGTTCAGGTCGAGCGCGCGAACCGGCTTGGCCTGGTCGAGCTGGGCGCGTACGCGCTCCAGCACGGCGACCAGCTTCGCCGCTTCCTTGTCGTTGCCCGACTTGGCGGCCTTCGAGTAGCGCGTGAGCGACTTTTCGACGGTGGCGAGGTCGGCGAGCGCGAGTTCGGTGTTGATGACTTCGATGTCGGCGAGCGGATCGACCTTGCCCGCGACGTGAATCACGTTTTCGTCTTCGAAGCAGCGCACGACGTGCGTGATCGCATCGGTTTCGCGGATGTTGGCGAGGAACTGGTTGCCCAGACCTTCACCCTTGCTCGCGCCCGCGACCAGACCCGCGATGTCGACGAACTCGACCACGGCCGGCACGACGCGCTCGGGCTTGACGATCTCCGAGAGCGCCTTCAGGCGCGGATCCGGCACTTCGACCACGCCGACGTTCGGCTCGATCGTGCAGAACGGATAGTTTTCGGCGGCGATGCCCGCTTTGGTCAGCGCGTTGAAGAGGGTGGACTTGCCGACGTTAGGCAAGCCGACGATGCCGCATTTGAGGCTCATGGAAATCTCTGCATGTCAGGGTGGCGACGTGCGGCGCGCCGGGCTCGGGCGTCCGCTGCCTGGCAGTGCCGGCGCTCGCCGGGAGGCGAGCTGGGGACGGCCCGGAATGCACGTCGGGGGCGTGACGCGACGTCACGAAAACCGTAATTGTAACCTTGTCCGCGCATGGCTTTGGTGAGCGGTGCGCCGCAAACTCCGGGTGCGGAAAAGGGCGCTATCGTACGAAGCGCGGATGAACCGCAGGCACACGCCGCCCGACCCCGGCCGCACGCGCTTGCCGCACCGCAACATCGCGCCCATCCGGCCCTGTCAGACAGGGGCCCACGGCTATAATGCGCGGATGACTGCAAGCAACCAGACCTTTGACGTCGCCGTGATCGGCGGCGGGCTCGTCGGCAAGGCGGCGGCGCTGGCGCTGACCCAGAACGGCCTGCGCGTGGCGCTGCTCGCGCAGCCTTGCGCGCCGCTGCCGCCGGGCGCCGCGTTCGACGCGCGCGTCTATGCCTTTTCGCGCAGCTCGCAGGCGCTGTTCGAGCGGCTGCGGGTCTGGCAGGCGGCCGATCCCGCGCGGCTCACGCCCGTCTACGACATGCGCGTGTTCGGCGACGCCGCCGCGGAACTGCATTTCTCGGCGTATCAGGCGTCGGTTTCGCAGCTCGCGTGGATCGCCGAATCGTCGCTGATCGAGCGCGCGATGGACTCCGCGCTGCATTTCCAGCCCAACCTCACGTGGATCGATTCGCGCGCGCAAACGCTCGACGTGAATCCCGCTGCCGCCGTGATCGGACTCGCGAACGGCCGCACGATCGAAGCCGATCTGGCCGTGGGCGCGGACGGCGCGCATTCGTGGGTGCGCGCGCAGATCGGCGCGACGGTCGAACGCCGCGACTATCGGCAGACCGGCGTGGTCGCCAATTTCCGCGCGGAAAAGCCGCACGGCGAATGCGCGTATCAATGGTTCCGCGAGGGCGAGATCATCGCGCTGCTGCCGCTGCCCGATCAGCATGTTTCGCTCGTGTGGTCGGCGCAAACGGCGCACGCGGACGAACTGCTCAAGCTCGAACCCGAGCAGCTGGCCGCCGAAGTCGAGCGCGTCACGCAGCGTCAGCACGGCGCGCTCGAATGCGTCACGCCCGCGCGCGGCTTCCCGCTCTCGCTGCAAACCGTCGACAAGCTGATCGCACCGCGCGTCGCGCTGGTCGGCGATGCGGCGCATCTGATCCACCCGCTCGCGGGGCAGGGCGTCAATCTCGGTCTGCGCGACGTGGCGGCGCTCGTCGACGTCGTCACGCAGAAGGAGGCCTTCCGCGATCTCGGCGACACCGTTCTGCTGCGCCGCTACGAACGCGGCCGCCGTGAAGACATTCAAAAGCTCGTCGTGGCCACCGACGGTCTGCAGCGGCTGTTCTCGGTGCCCGGCACGCTCGCGCGCGCCGTGCGCAACACGGGCATGGCCTTCGTGGGCGCGCAGCCGCTCGTCAAGCGCTGGCTCGTGGCGTCGGCGCTCGGCTGAAGCGCGCCGGGCCAATCCCGCGTGCAAACCCTGCTCGCGGGAGACATTTCCGGTACCGCGCCGCTCGGCAGCTTAGAATGGATGTTTGAGTCAGCGGCGAACGACGGCGACGTCCCGTGACGTCGCCTCGCCGCCGGGTTCGGCGCAGGGTCCGCAGCACAGTTCGCAGACCGAACCCATCCGCAACGTTTCGCGCGCATCGCATCGCGCCGCGCGCCCGAATCAGGAATGCTTCACATGCAAAAGCGTATTCGCATTGCCGCGCTCGTCCTCGCGGCGGTCGCCTCGGTGCTCGGCTGCTCGGCCCAGGCCGACCAGACCACGGACAAGATCAAGACGGCGCTGCAGTCGCGCCTCGGCATCGACAGCGGCGATATCAAGGGCATCACCAAGGCGCCGGTCGCGGGTCTCTACGAAGTGAACCTCGGCTCGCAGATCGTCTATAGCGACGCCAACGGCGACTACGTGCTGACCGGCGACCTCATCGACGCCAAGGCGCACCGCAATCTCACCGAGGCGCGTCTGGCCGAGATCAACAAGATCGACTTCTCGAAGCTGCCGCTCGAGAACGCCGTGAAGGTCGTGAAGGGCGACGGCAAGCGCAAGATGGCCGTGTTCTCCGACCCGAACTGCCCGTACTGCCATCAGCTCGAAAGCACGCTGAAGTCGATCGACAACGTCACGGTCTACACCTTCCTGTATCCGGTGCTCTCGCCGGATTCCACGCAGAAGGCCAAGCAGATCTGGTGCTCGTCGGATCGCGCGAAGGCGTGGGAATCGTGGATGGTGGACCGCAAGGCGCCCACGGCCGCCGGCACCTGCAACACCGCTGCGATCGACAGCAATCTCCAGCTCGGCGCCAAGATGAACGTGACCGGCACGCCCACCGTGATCCTCGCCGACGGCACCCGCCTGCCGGGCGCGGTCAGCGCGGACCGGCTCGAAAGCGCCTTGAGCGCCGCTCGCTGACGCGACACCCGATACGCCGGCCGCCTTTGCGGCCGGTGCTTTTTTTGTCCGCCGTTTTTTTGCGGCATGGTCTCGACTGACGCATCCGCCGCCGTCCGCGCCGCCGTCACGAACCGAACCCGCCGAACCGAACATCACCGATCCCGCCGATGAAGCCGATCCGATACACCATCGTCCCGAAGAATCCCGCCGCGCATCTGTTCGAAGTGACGCTCACCGTCGACGATCCCGCGCCGGACGGCCAGCGCTTCATGCTGCCCGTGTGGATTCCGGGCAGCTACATGGTGCGCGAGTTCGCGCGCAATATCGTCACGCTGCGCGCTTTCAACGACGCGGGCCGCAAGGTGCGCGTGAGCAAGACCGACAAGCACACGTGGCAGGCCGCACCGGTGAAAGGCGCGCTCACGCTGCGCTACGAGGTCTACGCGTGGGATCTCTCGGTGCGCGCCGCGCATCTGGACGACACGGCCGGCTTCTTCAACGGCACGAGCGTGTTTCTCGCGGCGCTCGGTCATGAAGAGGCGCAACACGTTGTCGATATCCAGCGTCCGGACGGGCACGCGTTCCGTCACTGGCGCGTCGCCACGGCGCTCTCGGAGGCGCGCGGCACCAAGCGCTACGGCTTCGGCGAGTACGCGGCCATGAACTACGACGAGCTGATTGACCATCCGGTCACGCTCGGCGACTTCACGCTCGCGAGCTTCAAGGCGCACGGCGTGCCGCACGACATCGTGATCGCCGGGCGGGTGGTGGGGCTCGACATGGAGCGCCTCGCCGCCGACCTGCAGAAGATCTGCGAGGCGCAGATCGCGCTGTTCGAGCCGCGCACGAAACGCGCGCCGATGGAGCGCTACGTGTTCATGACGCAGGCGGTCAGCGACGGCTACGGCGGCCTCGAACACCGCGCCTCGACGGCGCTGATCTGCAATCGCACCGACCTGCCCGTGAAGGGCAAGCCGGAGATGTCGGACGGCTACCGCACCTATCTCGGCCTGTGCAGCCACGAGTATTTCCACACGTGGAACGTGAAGCGCATCAAGCCCGCCGCGTTCGTGCCGTACGACCTCACGCGCGAGGACTACACGTCGCTGCTGTGGCTGTTCGAAGGCTTCACCTCGTATTACGACGACCTGATCCTCGTGCGCAGCGGCCTGATTTCCGTCGACGATTATTTCGGCCTCGTCGGCAAGACGGTCGCCGGCGTGCTGCGCGGCGCGGGGCGTCTGAAGCAGAGCGTCGCGGAAAGCTCGTTCGACGCGTGGGTCAAGTACTACCGCCAGGACGAAAACGCGTCCAACGCGATCGTCAGCTACTACACGAAGGGCTCGCTCGTGGCGCTCGCGTTCGATCTGACGATCCGCGCCGAAACCAGCGGCCGCAAGTCGCTCGACGACGTGATGCGTCTGCTGTGGCAGCGCTACGGCCGCGACTTCTACCGCGGCAAGCCGGTGGGCGTGGCCGAGGACGACGTCGAGGCGCTGATCGCCGAGGCAACCGGCGTGGAACTGGGCGCGCTCTTCAGCGACGCGGTGCGCGGCACGCGCGATCTGCCGCTCGCCACGCTGCTCGAACCGTTCGGCGTGAAGCTCGAAGGCGAGCCGGAGCGCGGCGCGAAGCCGTCGCTGGGCGCGCGTCTGCGCGGCGGGGCGGAAGCCACGCTGGCGGTCGTCTACGAGGGCGGCGCGGCGCAGAAAGCCGGTCTCTCGGCCGGCGACGCGCTGGTGGCGCTCGACGGCCTGCGTGTGACCGGCTCGAATCTGGAAAGTCTGCTCTCGCGTTATCAGCCCGGTGCGAAGGTCGAACTTCACGCGTTCCGTCGCGACGAACTGCGCGTTGCGCGCCTGACCCTCGATCAGCCGGAGATCGCGCGCTACAAGCTCAGCGTCACCGACAAGCGGCCCGCGCCGCGTGCCTTGCGCGAGCGCTGGCTGGCGGTTTAACTGTGGCTTAAAAGCGCCAGGACAGGCATCGCGCGCGCCCGGTTCGCCGTGCGCGCGGGACAGAACGGCTGGATCGAGATGATCCGGCCGTTTTTTTATGCCGATGATTGTTCTACCGTTGCAACAATCCGTCATCGGCGGGGGCCTTTTTCGCGGCGCGGCAAAAAAACACAATGCCTTCACTCGCGCAACACTGCGCAAACCGACCCGAAGGAGCCACCATGACCACGATCCTGCAAATCAATTCCGCCGCCCGCTCGCAAGGCGCCCAATCGACGCTGCTCGTCAACGAATTGACGGAGAAGCTGCAACAATCGAACGCCGGCGCGAAGGTCGTCACGCGTAACCTGCAAGCCGATCCGCTGCCGCACCTCGACGACGCCGTGCTCGGCGCGTTCTTCACGCCCGCCGACCAGCGCACGCCGGAACAGCAAGCGATCGCTGCGCGCAGCGAAGCGCTGATCGCCGAACTCCAGGCCGCGGACATCGTCGTGATCGGCGCACCGCTGTACAACTTCGGCATCTCGTCGCAACTGAAGACGTACTTCGACTGGATCGCCCGCGCCGGCATCACGTTCCAGTACACGGCGAACGGCCCCGAAGGTCTCGTGAAGGGCAAGAAGGTGTTCGTGGTTTCGGCACGCGGCGGCAAGTATCAAGGCACCCCGCACGACAGCCAGACGCCGTACCTGAAGTCGTTCCTCGGCTTCCTCGGCATGACCGACGTGAGCTTCATCTACGCTGAAGGCCTGAACATGGGTCCGGACGCAGCTACCGCCGCACTGGCGAGCGCACGCGAAGCCATCGCGGCTGCGTAAGGGACGCGCGGTCACGCGCTTGCGCTACAAAGCAAAACGCCACGAAAGCGATTTCGTGGCGTTTTTTATTGCCTGCGCGCGATGTGTGCGATGCGCGCGATGTGTGCGCGTCGTGCGGATCCGGCGCTCAGGCGAGCACTTCGCCAACCTCGGGCAAGCGCCAGTCGATCGGCTCGCGGCCGTGCGCCTGCAAATACGCGTTGGCCTGCACGAAATGGCCGCAGCCCAGAAAGCCGCGATGCGCCGACAGCGGCGACGGATGCGGCGCTTCCAGCACGCAATGCTCGCCGTTGCCGAGCAGCGCGCGCTTGTTCTGCGCGTGCGCGCCCCACAGCATGAAGACGAGATGCTGGTGGCGCGTGGCGAGTTCGTGGATCAGCGTGTCGGTGCAGCGCTCCCAGCCGCGCTTGGCGTGGCTCGCGGCGTTCGCGCGCTCGACCGTCAGCACGGTGTTGAGCAGCAGCACGCCCTGACGCGCCCAGGCATCGAGACAGCCGTGCGCGGGCGCGTCGATGCCGAGGCTCGCCGCAATCTCCTTGAAGATGTTGCGCAGCGACGGCGGCGGACGCACGCCCGGCGGCACCGAAAACGCGAGGCCGTGCGCCTGCGGCGTGCCGCGGTCGTCGCCGTGATACGGGTCCTGACCGAGGATCACCACCTTCACGTCGTCGGGCGAGGTGAGGCGCAGCGCGCGGAACACGTCGGCGGGGTAGACGGTCTTGCCGGCGGCGCGCTCGTCGTCGACGAAGCGGCACAGCGGCGCGTAGGTGTCGCTCGCGGTGAACGGCGTGAGCAGGTCGCGCCAGGCGGTGGGCAGGGCGGCGAACTGATCTTCGAGGCGCGGCGTGTCGGAAACCAGGGACATGGCGATAGCGAGTTGGGTGTCGGATGCGTGGCGCTCAGGCGCGGCGACAGACGCGTGCGCGGATTGCGCCGCGAGCGGCGGCGTCGGGTTCGCGAAGGCGGGCGCCGGGAATTCGTCGGCGTCGAACAGCGAGAAAATCGTAATCTGACGCGGATCGACCTCGGGCTGCGCCGGTTCGTCGAGCGTGGCCTGCGCGGCGTCGGGCGCTTCGTCGTCGAAGAGCGAAGTCTGCACCGGCTGCGCGAGGCGCGTCGTGCGTTTTGTGGGAGTCATGGGCGGCAAGTGTCGCAGCAATCGCGCGCGGATTCAATGCAGTGCGGCGCGCGGTGAGTCCTGCAACTAACAGCGCCGTTGCTCGGCCTGCACACCTGGCGCGAGCGCAAAGGGGAAAGCGAGATGACGTGCTGCTGCGCGCCGTGCTCGCGTTCCGGCCTTCGCGCCCGGTCTTTGCGTTTAGCCTCCGCGCAGCGCGTAGCCGCGTTGCGCCTTGCTGATGTCGTCGGGCGCGAGACCCGGCAGCGCTTGCGCGAGTTCGGCCGCGAGCGCGTGCAGCGCGGCTTCGCCGTCGTCCTTCGCGGCTTTCAGTTCGAGTTCAATTTCGCAGATCGGCGTGCTGCGCGCCTCGCCGTTCACATTCGCCGTGATCTCGCCCTGATCGACTGCCGCTTCCACCTGCGCGCCGTCGACGTTCAGCGTCCACAGCGTGCGCGTGAAATCGGTGCGAAAGAGCGGAATCAGCGTCGCGGCCGCGCCGGACAGCGCCGTCGACACGCCCGATTCGTCGCACTCGTGCAGCAGCCGGTCGATCTCGAGCGCTTCGCCCGCGACCGGCATTTCCCACTCGTGGCGCGCGTGCAGACCGTTCACCGACACACCCACCGTCTTGAACGTCTGCAACCAGCCTTCGGGCGCGCGGCGCAGGCGCAGCGCGCTTTTCGCGCGCGCGAGCGCGAGCTGCGGCGTGTCGAAATAGATGTTTTCGAGCCGGATCGGATGACCCGGCGCGCCCGCGCGCGTTTCGAAGAAACGCAGCGCCGCCGCGACCTGGTCCTGCGGCAGCGCGAGCTTGATTTCGCGTTCGATACCCATGTCGCTACGCGCTCAGAAGAACATGCGCGCGAGTTCCGCGCCGGGTTGTTCCGCACGCATGAACGCCTCGCCGACGAGGAACGTATGCACGGACAGCGCGCGCATTTTCTCGACATCGGCGCGCGACAGAATGCCCGATTCCGTCACCACGATGCGGTCCTCGGGCACGTCGTCGAGCATGCCGATGGTGGTTTGCAGCGTGGTTTCGAAGGTGCGCAGATTGCGGTTGTTGATGCCGATGAGCGGTGTCTTCAGCGTGAGCGCGTGATCGAGCTCCGCGCGGTCGTGCACTTCGACGAGCACCGCGAGACCGAGCGAATGCGCGAGCGCTTCGAGGTCGCGCATCTGAGCCGGTTCGAGCGCGGCGGCGATCAGCAGGATCGCGTCGGCGCCCATCGCGCGCGCTTCCACGATCTGGTACGGATCGACGATGAAGTCCTTGCGCAGCACCGGCAGGTCGCACGCGGCGCGCGCGGCTTGCAGATACGCGACGCTGCCCTGGAAGAACTGCACGTCGGTGAGCACGGAGAGGCACGCCGCGCCGTGACCGGCGTACGAGCGCGCGATTTCGGCGGGGTCGAAGTGTTCGCGCAGCACGCCCTTCGACGGGCTGGCCTTCTTCACTTCGGCGATCACGGCCGCCTGGCCGTTCTCGTGTTTCGCGCGCAGCGCGCCGACAAAGTCGCGCAGATCGCGCGTGCTCGCCGCGAGACGCAGCTCTTCGAGGGGGGCGCTCTGTTCCGCCGCGCGCACTTCTTCGCGCTTCACGGCGATGATTTTTTCGAGGATGTCGCTCATGGTTTCAACACAAATCGGGCTAAAAACGGTGCAGGATCAGCGCGTTATCGACGCCAATCACGCACGCTTGAACTGTTGCGTGAAGCGTACCAGTTCGTCGACTTTGGCGCGCGCGCGGCCGCTGGCGAGCGTTTCGCGCGCGAGCGCGATGCCGTCGGCGATCGAGTTTGCGACGTTGGCCGAGTAGAGCGCGGTGCCCGCGTTCAACGTGACGATCTCGCGCGCCGTGCCGGGCTCGTTCGCGAGCGCGCCGAGCAGCATCGCCTTCGACTCGTCGGCGTTCTCGACCTTCAGCGAACGGTTCGACACCATCTGCAGGCCGAAGTCTTCCGGATGGATTTCATACTCGCGAATCGCACCGTCCTTCAACTCGCCGACCAGCGTAGCCGCGCCGAGCGACACTTCATCCATGCCGTCCTTGCCGTACACCACGAGCACGTGTTTCGCGCCGAGGCGCTGCATCACGCGCACCTGAATGCCGACGAGATCCGGATGGAACACGCCCATCAGCTGATTGGGCGCGCCGGCCGGATTCGTGAGCGGGCCGAGGATGTTGAAGATGGTGCGCACGCCGAGTTCGCGGCGCACGGCGGCGATGTTCTTCATCGCCGGATGATGGTTGGGCGCGAACATGAAACCCATGCCCGTTTCGGCGATCGACGCAGCCACCTGATCCGGCTGCAGGTCGATGTTCACGCCGAGCGCCTCGAGCACGTCCGCGCTGCCCGACTTGCTCGACACGCCGCGATTGCCGTGCTTCGCGACCTTCGCGCCCGCCGCCGCCACGACGAACATCGAGGCCGTGGAGATGTTGAAGGTGTGCGAACCGTCGCCGCCGGTGCCGACGATGTCGATGAAGTTCGAGTTGTCTTTCACTTCGACGTGGTTCGCGAATTCGCGCATCACGGTCGCGGCCGCCGCGATCTCGCCGATGGTTTCCTTCTTCACGCGCAGACCGGTGATGATGGCCGCCGAGAGCACGGGCGAAAGCTCGCCGCGCATGATCATGCGCATGAGATGCAGCATCTCGTCGTGAAAAATCTCGCGGTGCTCGATCGTGCGTTGCAGCGCTTCCTGCGGGGTAATGGACATGGTGCTCGCCTCCGTATCAAGCGCTTTGAGTCTGCTTCAGGAAATTCTCGAACAGCGCGTGGCCGTGTTCCGAGAGGATCGATTCCGGATGGAACTGCACGCCTTCGACCGCGAGTTCGCGGTGGCGCACGCCCATGATTTCGCCGTCCTCGGTCCATGCGGACACTTCGAGACAATCGGGCAGCGACTCGCGCTCGATCGCGAGCGAGTGATAGCGCGTGACGTTGAAGTGCTTCGGCAGGTCGGCGAACACGCCCTTGCAGTCGGTTTCGATCTGGCTGACCTTGCCGTGCATGATGGTTTTCGCGCGCACGACGCGGCCGCCGAACGCCTCGCCGATCGCCTGATGGCCGAGGCACACGCCGAGAATCGGCGTCTTGCCCGCGAATTCGCGCAGCACGTCGAGCGTGATGCCCGCGTGCTGCGGATTGCTCGGTCCCGGCGAGAGGCAGATGCGCTTCGGATTGAGCGCCTTGATCTCGTCGATGCTGATTTCGTCGTTCCGATACGTGCGGACGTCTTCGCCGAGTTCGCCGAAGTACTGGACGATGTTGTAGGTAAACGAATCGTAGTTGTCGATCATGAGCAACATGGTCTATCTCCGCTCAGAAGTCGCTGTCGAGGCCGTCCTGCACCTGCTCGGCGGCGCGCAGCACGGCGCGCGCCTTGTTTTCCGTTTCTTGCCATTCGGACTCGGGCACCGAATCGGCAACCACGCCGGCCGCGGCCTGCACGTACAGATTGCCGTTGTGGATCACGCCCGTGCGGATCGTGATCGCCAGATCCATCTCGCCGTTGAACGAGAGGTAGCCGACCGCGCCGCCGTAGAGGCCGCGCTTCACCGGTTCGAGTTCGTCGATGAGTTCCATCGCGCGCACCTTCGGCGCACCCGAGAGCGTGCCGGCCGGGAAGGTCGCGCGCAGCACGTCGAAGTTGCTCACGCCGGGCTTGAGCTTGCCTTCCACCGAACTCACGATGTGCTGCACGTGCGAGTATTTTTCGATGATCATCTGATCGGTCACGACCACCGAGCCGATTTCCGCGATGCGGCCCACGTCGTTGCGCGCGAGGTCGATCAGCATGACGTGCTCGGCGATTTCCTTCGGGTCGTTCAGCAGTTCGGTCGCGAGTTCGGCGTCGCGCTCGGGCGTGTTGCCGCGCGGTCGCGTGCCCGCGAGCGGACGGATTGTCACGATGCGGTCTTCGCCGCGCTGTTCCTGACGCACCAGGATTTCCGGCGACGCGCCGACCACGTGGAATTCGCCGAAGTTGTAGTAGTACATGTACGGCGACGGGTTCAGCGAACGCAACGCGCGATAGAGCGACAGCGGATTGTCGCGATACGGCTTGGTCAGACGCTGGCCGACCTGCACCTGCATCAGCTCGCCCGCCGCGATGTATTCCTTGGCCTTGCGCACGGCCGCGAGGTAATCGTCCTTCTTGAACTCGCGGAACGTTTCCGTGCGCACGCTCGCGCTCGTGACCGGCGGCTGCACCGTCGCGCGCAGACGCTGCTTGAGTTCGCGCAGGCGCAGTTTCGCCTTCGTGTACGCCTCGGGCGTTTGCGGATCGGCGTAGACGATCAGGTAGAGCTTGCCCGCGAGATTGTCGATGACCGCGACTTCCTCGGCGAGCAGCAACTGGATGTCGGGCAGGCCGAGGTCGTCGGGCGGGCAGGTGTCGGCGAGCTTCTTCTCGATGTAGCGCACCGCGTCGTAGCCGAAGTAGCCGGCGAGGCCGCCGCAGAAACGCGGCAGGCCGGGGCGCTGCGCGACCTTGAAGCGCGCCTGGTATTGCGCGATGAATTCGAGCGGATCGCCGTCGTGCGTTTCGATCACCTGGCCGTCGCGCACGACTTCCGAGATGCCGTTTTTCACCCGCAGCAGCGAGCGCGCGGGCAGGCCGATGAACGAGTAGCGCCCAAACCGCTCGCCGCCGACGACGGATTCGAGCAGGAAGGAGTTGGCGCCGCCGCGCTCGGGCTGCGCGAGCTTCAGATACAGCGAAAGCGGCGTTTCCAGATCGGCGAGTGCTTCGGCGATCAGCGGGATGCGGTTGTAGCCCTCGTTGGCGAGAGACTGGAATTCGAGTTCGGTCATGTTCCGATCCTGTTCGTGCTGCCGGTCGCGGCGTGGGTGCGGGCCCAGTGCGGCTCAAAAAGGGGCGCGCGGTGAACGCGAAGGCGTCTGTTTTGAGTGCTAGTTGGCCGCTGGCGCTCGCTCGTGCGGCCCGCAGACGCACAAGGCGCTTGCCGGGCCGGCGTGCGGACGATCGGCGGCGGTGCGTGACGTAGGCGCTGGCAGCCCGGCATGCGACGAATCGACATGCAAGGAGCGCGACAGCCCACGGCAAGACCAGCCGACGGTTGACCGCAACAGTTTAGAGACGAGACACGCGCGAGAGCGCAGCGAAGTAAAAAACGGAGCTGAAGGGAGAGCGAACTTGAGACAAGCGCGCAGCTTCAGCGAACCTCGAGTGAGGTTAGCGCGACCAGCGACGCCAGGGCCAGGCTCCCCGGTCGATGCTGCTCAGACTCCGTTTTTTATTCAGAAACATGAGGATAGTTGACGTTCAGTAGAGAACTTAAGTCAGATCATTGTGCGCTGCGACCGCCTTGGCGGCGTCAAGCAGCGTGGCAACTATACCATCCGACTCAATTTTTTGTACAGGTTGGCCGTGGTTGTAGCCATAGGGCACCGTGAGCGTGGCCATGCCGGCCGCGCGGCCCGCGATCGCATCGTTCTCCGAATCGCCGATCGCCACGGCCGACGCCGGATTCACGCCGAGACGCTCGCACGCCGTGAGCATGGGCAGCGGGTCCGGCTTTTTCTTCGGCAGGCTGTCGCCGCCCAGCACGACCTCGAAGTAGGGCGAGAGGCCGTATTGCTGCAGCAGCTCGACGGCGAAACGGTGCGGCTTGTTCGTCACGCACGCGAGCTTGATGCCCTGGGCGCGCAGCGCGGCGAGGCCCACTTCCACGTCCGGGTACAGATGCGTGTGGCGGCCGTTGATCTTCGCGTACTCGTCCTGATAGATCGCGAGCGCTTCGTCGAAACGCGCCTGGGCGTCGTCCGCGGCAAAGCGCGGGGCGAGCACGCTCTTGATCAGATGCTCCGAGCCTTTGCCCACGTAGCCCATGACTTCTTCGCGCGTGGTTTCCTCGGCGTCGAACTGGGCGAGCATGCCGTTCAGGCCTGCGGCGAAGTCGTCGGCGGTGTCGACCATGGTGCCGTCGAGGTCGATCAGCGCCGCTTCGATGCGCGGCGCGGTGAATTTGACGGCCTTGAACGGGGCGCTCATTGCGCGCCGGCCTTCACGGTCGCGAGCTGCGCGCGCATCTGATCGATCACGGCCTTGTAGTCGGGCTTGCCGAAGATGGCCGAGCCGGCGACGAAGGCGTCCGCGCCTGCTGCCGCGATTTCGGCGATGTTGTCGATCTTCACGCCGCCGTCCACTTCCAGGTGGATCTCGCGGCCGGTGCGTTCGTTGTAGGCGTCGATCTTCGCGCGCGCCTCGCGCAGCTTGTTGAGCGCCTCGGGAATGAACGACTGGCCGCCGAAGCCCGGGTTCACCGACATGATCAGCACGAGGTCGACCTTGTCCATCACGTGGTCGAGGTAGTTCAGCGGCGTGGCCGGGTTGAAGACGAGGCCGGCCTTGCAGCCGTGGTCGCGGATCAGCGACAGGGTGCGGTCGATGTGGTCCGAGCCTTCCGGGTGGAAGCTGATGAGGTTCGCGCCGGCCTTGGCGAAGTCTGGCACGATGCGGTCGACCGGGCGCACCATCAGATGCACGTCGATGGGCACGTCCACATGCGGGCGGATAGCCTCGCACACCAGCGGGCCGATGGTGAGGTTCGGCACGTAATGGTTGTCCATCACGTCGAAGTGGATCCAGTCGGCGCCGGCGGCAACGACGTTGCGGACTTCCTCGCCAAGACGCGAGAAGTCGGCGGACAGAATACTGGGGGCAATTCGGAATTGCGTCATGGCGGTAAGCGGAAATTAGACGGAAAAACCGTATTTTAGCGTTAGCGCGCGACGGCGGACGTTGGCTGGACGCACGTTGGCCATCCGGCCAGGACCCGCTGGCGTCGGCCCGCGGCGGTTGCGGGGGCCTGCCGCATCAAGCAGAATGCAATTTCATGCGGCCCGCCGCGCCGGTGGCGCCTGAACACCTTGCGCCGCGTAAGTATTTGTGACCCCGGGCGTGCGACAACAGCGGGCCTGAACAGCGATTGGAAAGAGGATGAGTCAGTACGAATTCAGCGTGACGTCGCAGGTGCGCTACCTGCCCGAAGAGTCGGATCCCGAGCGCCGGCAATATGCGTTTGCGTACACGCTGACCATCCGCAACACCGGCCAGGTGAGCGCGCAGCTGATCGCGCGCCACTGGATCATCACTGACAGCGACGAGAAGGTCCAGGAAGTGAAGGGCCTCGGCGTGGTCGGCCATCAGCCGCTGCTCAAGCCGGGCGAGCAATTCGAATATACGAGCTGGGCGATGATCGCCACGCCCGTCGGCACCATGCGCGGCGCGTACTTCTGCGTGGCGGAAGACGCCGAGCGCTTCGAAGCGCCGGTCGCCGAGTTCGTGCTGCGCATGCCGCGCACGCTGCACTGACTTCCGTTGAACCGTTCCCCGATTTCGCGGTCTGCTAGTCCTGACGTTCGTCGTGAGGCACGTGCGGGGCGCGCTTGTGCTTTTTCCTGCCCGACGCGGTCCACACGACGATGAAAATCAGCAGGAACAGCGCGAGCAGCGCTTCCAGACCAAACATGAGCATCGGGTATTCGTCGAGCAGATCAGACATGGCGGCATCCATCGAGAGCAAACATTGTATGCGTGTTTCCGCGCGCTTTTCCGCGCTGATGCCGGGATTAACGGCGCTGCGCGACGGTGCGCGACGCGGTGTCGGGCGTATCGGCGGCCTGGTCGGCGCCGCGTCGCTGGCGGTGCTGCTGGCCGCATGCGGCGGCCCGAGCTACGTGCGCACCACGCCGCCCAAGGGTTCGCCCACGCTGCCTTCGCAGATCGCGGCGCAGCGGCTGACTCCGGTTGCGTGGCAGCAGGTGCCCGGCTGGCAGGACGATTCGCTGATCGGCGCGGCGGCCGCACTGCGCGCGAACTGCACGCGCCTTGCCCGCGAACCGCGCTGGCAGCGCGCCTGCGCGGCGGCTTCACAACTCGACGACCTCGACGCATCGGGCGCACGCGCGTTCTTCGAGTCGTACTTCACGCCTTACCAGTTCGCCAATAACGATGGCACGCTCGACGGCCTCGTCACCGGCTACTACGAGCCGCTGCTGCACGGCTCGCGCACGCGTCACGGCATCTATCAGACTGCGTTGTACCGCTGGCCGTCCGGCTATCGCGCGGGCGCCGCGCTGCCGCCGCGCGCGCAGCTCGAACGCGCGGGTGTGCTGAACGGCAACGAACTCGTCTGGGTCGACGATCCGATCGAGGCGTTCTTCCTGCAGGTGCAGGGCTCGGGCCGCGTCGTCATGGAAGACGGCAGCGTGATGCGCGTGGGCTTCGGCGGCACCAACAATCAACCGTACAAGTCGATCGGCCGTTGGCTGCTCGATCGCGGCGAACTCACGCCCGCGCAGGCCACGATGCAGGGCATCAAGGCATGGGCGCGTGCGAACCCGACGCGCGTCGATGCGCTGCTCGACACCAATCCGCGTTTCGTGTTTTTCCGCGAGATGCCGTCGGGGGAAAGCGCGCTGCAAGGCGGTGCCGACGGTCCGATCGGTGCGCTCGGCGTGCCGCTGACGCCGGAGCGCTCGATCGCGGTCGATCCGTCGTCGATCCCGCTCGGCACGCCGGTGTTCCTGACGACGACGCGTCCGCTCACGAACACGCCGCTCAACCGGCTCGTGTTCGCGCAGGACACCGGTTCGGCGATCAAGGGCGGCGTGCGCGCCGACTATTTCTGGGGTCTCGGCGACGATGCCGGCGATCTCGCGGGCAAGATGAAGCAGGGCGGCCGCATGTGGCTGCTGTTCCCGAACTCGTAAGCGTTGCGGAGCTTGATTGCGTGAAAAAAGCCGGCTGAATCAGCCGGCTTTTTTATTGGCTGAGCGCTTCGCTCAGGTGCGCTCAACCGTTCTCATCGCGCTCACTTGGGCCGCTTGTCGATCACGCGCTTCGCTTTGCCGACCGAACGCTCGATGCCGTTCACGTCGAGCACGTTGATCTTCGCCGTCACGCCGATCAGCGATTTGATGTCGTACGCGAGCGCCTTGGCGGCGGCATCGAGCGCGCCGTAGTCGGGCGCGGTTTCGGGACACGGCTCGCAGTTCAGCGTCATGACATCCATCGGACCGTCCTTCGTGAGGATGATCTGATAGTGCGGTGCGAGCGCGGGCTGCTTGAGCAGCAGTTCCTCGATCTGCGTGGGGAACACATTCACGCCGCGGATGATCAGCATGTCGTCGGAGCGGCCGGTGATCTTCTCCATGCGGCGCATCGTGCGCGCCGTGCCGGGCAGCAGGCGCGTGAGGTCGCGCGTGCGATAACGCACGATGGGCAGCGCTTCCTTCGTGAGCGAGGTGAAGACGAGTTCGCCGAATTCGCCGTCGGGCAGCACTTCGCCGGTTTCCGGATCGATGATCTCCGGGTAGAAATGATCTTCCCAGATGGTCGGGCCATCTTGCGTTTCGGCGCACTCGGAGGCGACGCCCGGCCCCATCACTTCGGACAGACCGTAGATGTCCACGGCCTTGATGCCCATGCGCTTTTCGATGGCCGCGCGCATGTCGTTGGTCCACGGCTCCGCGCCGAAGATGCCGATGCGCAGCGACGAGCTGGCCGGGTCCATGCCCTGGCGCTCCATTTCGTCGGCGATCGCGAGCATGTAGCTCGGCGTGACCATGATGATGTCGGGCCGGAAGTCCTGAATCAGTTGCACCTGCTTTTCGGTCTGGCCGCCGCCGAACGGAATGACCGTGAGGCCCGCGCGCTCCGCGCCATAATGCGCGCCGAGACCGCCCGTGAACAGGCCGTAGCCGTAACTCACGTGCACCTTGTCGCCGCGCCGGGCGCCCGCCGCGCGCACCGAACGCGCGACCAGATTCGCCCAGGTGTCGATGTCCTTTGCGGTGTAGCCGACCACGGTGGGCTTGCCGGTCGTACCCGACGAGGCGTGAATGCGCGAGATCTGCTCCTGCGGCACCGCGAACATCCCGAACGGGTAGCTGTCGCGCAGATCCTTCTTGGTCGTGAACGGGAAGCGCGCGAGATCGGCGAGCGACTTCAGCTCGGATGGGTGAACACCCGCTTCGTCGAACTTGCGGCGATAGACCGGCGAGTTCTCATACGCGTGGTTCAGCGACCATTTCAGCCGTTCGAGCTGAAGCGCCGCGAGTTCGTCGCGGCTGGCCGTTTCGATAGGCTCGAGCGGCAGCGGGTTAGTCATCGATGTCTCCAGTTGCTTTAGATATGAATGCGGGGCGAGCCGGTTGGCGAGGCGCGTTACGCCTCGACAGGAATCACGTTGCCGCGAATCTGCGCGGATTTGCCTCTGAACATGGCGACGGTTTCGCCGGCGCGATTCGTCACGCGGATGTCGTAGATGCCGTTGCGGCCGGACATCACCTGTTCGACGGCTTCGGCGGTGAGCTGGTCGTCGGGCTGCACGGGGCGCAGGAATTCGATCGAGCAGCCGGAGGCGACCGTGTTGATGTTGTACGAGTTGCAGGCGAACGCGAAGGTCGAATCGGCCAGCGTGAAGATCAGGCCGCCGTGACAGATCTGGTGGCCGTTGAGGAATTCGGGCCGCACGGACATGCGCAGACGCGCGTAGCCGGCGCGCACCTCGAGCAATTCCATGCCGAGCGCGCGGCTGCAACCGTCGGCCTCGTACATGGTCTGCGCGGTGGCGCGGGCGAGTTCGTCGGGCGTCATGTCACCGGGCGTGTGCGTGGAGATCGGTGCGGTCATATCAACGGCCCTCGAAGCGCGGCGCGCGTTTCTCGATGAAGGCCTGCACGCCTTCCGCGTAGTCGTGGGACGCGCCCAGTTCGCGTTGCAGATCGCGTTCGAGATCGAGCTGCTGATCGAGCGCGTTGGTGACCGACGCGCGCAGTGCCTTGCGCGTGGCGACGATGGCGCGCGTGGGCTGCTTTGCGAGTTGCGTGGCGAGCGCGGCAGCGGTGGCGGCGAGCTCGGCGTCGTCGGTGATTTGCCAGACGAGGCCCCAGCTTTCGGCCTTTTCAGCGCTCAATTTGTCGCCGGTCATGGCGAGGCCGAGTGCGCGTGCCATGCCCACGCGCTGCGGCAGGAACCACGTGCCGCCCGAATCGGGCACGAGGCCGATCTTCACGAAGGCCTGGATGAAGCTCGCGGAGCGCGCGGCCAGTACGAGGTCGCACGCGAGCGCGAGATTCGCGCCCGCGCCCGCCGCGGTGCCGTTGACGGCGGCGATCACGGGCATCGGCAGCGCCTGGAGACGTTTGATCAGGGGATTGAAGTACTCGTCAATGAGCGCGCCGAGGTCGGTCATCGCGCCGGGCGTGAAGTCGAGGTCGGCGAGATCCTGGCCCGCGCAGAAACCGCGGCCCGCGCCGGTGAGCACGAGTGCGCGCGCGCCGGCGCTTTCGACTTCGTCGAGTGCCGCCGCAAGCTCGCGGTGCATGGCGCGCGTGAAGCTGTTGAGCTTGTCCGGGCGGTTCAGCGTGACGGTGGCCACGCGCGTGGTTGCGTCGATCTCGACGCGGATCGCTTCAAAGGGCATCGGTTGTCTCCTCCATGCCTGCTTTTCGGGACTTCTGGGCCCCGCCGCGCTGTGCCGCCCGGCGGGTTACTGTGCCGCTAGTGCTGTGCTGTTGCTGTGGCGATGACGGGCGCTGTCAGACTCGCTCGATGGCCAGCGCGATGCCCTGGCCGACGCCGATACACATTGTGCACAGCGCGTAGCGGCCCTGCGTACGTTCGAGTTGATGCAGCGCCGTGGTCACGAGCCGCGCGCCCGACGCGCCGAGCGGATGGCCGAGTGCGATCGCGCCGCCGTTGGGGTTCACGCGCGGATCGTTGTCGGCGATGCCGAGTGCGCGCAGCACGGCGAGGCCTTGCGACGCGAATGCTTCGTTGAGCTCGATCACATCGAACTGATCGAGCGTCATGCCGAGCTGCGTGAGCAGTTTCTGCGTGGCGGGCGCGGGGCCGATGCCCATGATGCGCGGCGCGACGCCGGCCGTTGCCATGCCGAGCACGCGCGCGCGGCGGCGCAGACCATACTGCTTGGCCGCTTCCTCGTTGGCCAGCAGCAGCGCGCAGGCGCCGTCGTTGACGCCCGAAGCGTTGCCCGCGGTGACCGTGCCGTCGGGCTTCACCACGCCCTTGAGCTTGCCGAGCGATTCGAGCGAGGTCTCGCGCGGATGCTCGTCGAGCGCCACGCGCACCGGATCGCCTTTCTTCTGCGCAATTTCGACCGCGACGATTTCCTGTGCGAGCGTGCCGTCCTTCTGCGCGCGCGCGGCCTTTTGCTGGCTGCGTAGCGCGAAAGCATCCTGATCGGCGCGGCTGATGCTGAATTCCTCGGCGACGTTCTCCGCCGTCTCGGGCATCGAATCGACACCATATTGCTGCTTCATCAGCTTGTTGACGAAACGCCAGCCGATGGTGGTGTCGTAGATGTTCGCTTCGCGCGCGAACGCGGACGCGGCCTTGCCCATGACGAAGGGCGCGCGCGTCATGCTTTCCACGCCGCCCGCGATCATGAGGCGCGCTTCACCGGCCTTGATCGCGCGCGCGGCGCTGCCGACGGCGTCGAGTCCCGAGCCGCACAGGCGGTTGAGCGTGCCGCCGGGTGCTTCGGTCGGCAGACCCGCGAGCAGCGCGGCCATGCGTGCGACGTTGCGGTTGTCTTCGCCGGCCTGGTTGGCGCAGCCGTACAGGATGTCGTCGAGCGCGCGCCAGTCCACGCCGGGATTGCGCTCGACGAGCGCGCGGATGGGCACGGCGGCGAGGTCGTCGGCGCGCACGTCCTTCAGGGCGCCGCCGTAGCGGCCAAACGGGGTGCGAATCGCGTCGCAGATATAGGCTTCGGTCATCTCAGGTTCCGGCGGCACGGGCGCGGAATGCGCCCATGCCTTGCATGCTAGAGGGTCGGACAGTTGTGCGCTATTCGGCCAGATGGCCTAGGCCGTTCAGCCGACTGCAACGGGCGCCGCTTTCGGTTCAACATGAACGCGGCTCTGAACCACGCGGAAGCGGTTCGCCACGAACGCGGCGTCGGCCAGCGCGGCGTTCGCGGCAGGGTTCGCCCCGGTGCCGTGGAAGTCCGAGAACGCCGCCGACTGATTGACGAACACGCCGCCGGTCAGATTGATCGACAGCGCCACGCCACCGGTGATCGCCGCGTCGTGGGCGGCTTCGATCACCGCGTCGCTCGTGCTGTAGACGGAGAGCGTCAGCGCGCCGTGATCGCGCGCGGTTGCGCCGGCGAGGTCGAGCGACTGGGCGGTGGAGTCGGTCGCAATCACGAACGAGATCGGGCCGAACCATTCGCGCGTGATCGTGGCGGCGTCGCGGCCCGCATCGAGTGCGAGCACGAGCGGCGTGCGCACGCGTGCGCCGGGGAACTGCGGGTGATCGAGCGTCTGGCTGTCGGCGAGCACGGTGCCCAGCTTGCGGGCTTCGTCGACGCGAGCGGTCACGCCGTCGTTCTGGATCGCGCCGAGCACTTCGACGGCACGCGCCGGATCGGCCACGAATTTCGTGACCGCGCCCGCGATCGCCTGCGCGACCTGATCGAAGCTCATGTGGCCTTCGGCGGTCTCGATGCCGTCGCGCGGCACGTAGATGTTTTGCGGGGCCGTGCACATCTGGCCCGAGTAGAGCGAGAGCGAGAAGGCGATGTTGCGCGCGGCGGACTTCAGATCGCTCACCGAGTCGATCACGATCTGGTTCACGCCGGCTTTCTCGGTGTAGACCTGCGCCTGATGCGCGTGCTGTTCGAGCCAGTCGCCGTTCTGCGTGCTGCCGGTGAAGTCGATCAGCTTGATTTCGGGGCGCAGGGCGAGTTGCTGGACGAGCGCGCCGTCGTTGGGATCGGTGGCGAGCAGCGTGACGACGTTCGGATCGAAACCGGCTTCGCGCAGGACCTCGCGCGCAATGCGCACCGTGATCGCGAGCGGCAGGATCGCGCCCGGATGCGGCTTGACGATCACCGTGTTGCCCGTCGCCAGATCGGCGAACAGGCCCGGATAGCCGTTCCAGGTCGGGAAGGTGCAGCAGCCGAGCACGAGGCCCGTGCCGCGCGGCACGACCGTGAAGCGCTTTTGCATCGCGAGCGGCGGGTTCTTGCCCTGCGGCTTTTCCCAGTGCGCGTCGGCGGGAATGCGGCGCAGCTGGTCCCACGCGTAAGTCACCGCTTCGAGTGCGCGGTCCTGCGCGTGCGGGCCGCCCGCCTGGAACGCCATCATGAACGCCTGGCCGGTGGTGTGCATCACACTGTAGGCAATCTCGAAGCTCGCGCGGTTCAGGCGTTCGAGAATTTCGAGGCTCACGCCCACCCACGCTTTCGGCCCGGCTGCGCGCCAGTCGCGCTGGGCGTGTTGTGCGGCGTCGATCAACTGGTCGGGCGTCGACTTCGGATAGCGCGCGCCGAGTGCGAAACCGAACGGCGACGCCTCGTGTCCGACGGTTTCGGCGCTGGCGGGCTGGTCGAGTTCGAACGTCTGATTCAGGTGCGCCTTGAACGCGGCTTCGCCATCTGCGCTGGCGGTTTCCCCGTACACTTTGGGGCTCGGCATTTCGGCGAACGGGCTCCAGTAGCCGCGCGTCTCGATGGCGGCCAACGCCTTCTGCAGCAGGCCTTCGTGCTTGTCGAAAAACGGATGTGTCATGGCTCGACTTGAATTGAGGGGTTGGATAAGGCCCGCGCCAATTAATTGACCGACCGGTTGGTTGGCAAATGTTAGCATTAGTCAAACTTCGGCGTAAAAGAAATTTTTGAGGACTTTTCTATGACGGAAGGAGGCGGTATGGGGTACGAAAACATCCTGGTCGAGACGCGCGGCAAAGTCGGTCTCATCACGTTGAACCGGCCGAAAGCGCTGAACGCGCTCAACGACGCCTTGATGGACGAACTGGGCGCGGCGCTCAAAGCGTTCGACGTGGACGAGAACATCGGCGCGATCGTCATCACGGGGAGCGAGAAGGCGTTCGCCGCGGGCGCGGACATCGGCATGATGGCGACCTACAGCTTCATGGACGTCTATAAGGGCGACTACATCACGCGCAACTGGGAGACGATCCGCTCGATCCGCAAGCCGATCATTGCTGCGGTTGCGGGCTTCGCACTGGGCGGCGGCTGTGAGCTGGCGATGATGTGCGACATGATCTTCGCTGCCGATACGGCGAAGTTCGGTCAGCCGGAGATCAAGCTCGGCGTGATTCCGGGCGCGGGCGGCACGCAGCGTCTGCCGCGCGCGGTATCGAAGGCGAAAGCGATGGACCTGTGTCTGACGGCGCGCATGATGGATGCGGCGGAAGCGGAGCGTGCGGGATTGGTGTCGCGTGTGATTCCGGCGGCCGATCTGTTGAACGAGGCGATTGGGGCTGCGACCACGATCTGCGAATACTCGCTACCTGCGGTGATGATGGCCAAGGAGGCGGTGAACCGCGCTTACGAGTCGACGCTGGCCGAAGGCGTGCACTTCGAGCGCCGGCTGTTCCATTCGCTGTTCGCGACGGAAGATCAGAAGGAGGGGATGGCGGCGTTCGTGGAGAAGCGCAAACCTGCGTTCAAGAACAAGTAGGAGCAGGTGGCAAGCGGCTTGGCAGCCTGATGTGGCCCGGTGGCGGAATTATTTTCCGTCACCCCCTTGCGCCTGGGCGAAGGGGGCGCTAAGATTCGCCCCCTTCGCTGCACGCAACAAGCAACACGCCGCAGCGAAGCCCGCGACGAAACAAGCGGGTTCGCAGGTTCAACAGCTTTTTAAGCGGTAGCGAAAAAAAGATGTTGACGAAACGAAAAAGAGCCTTCATAATCTCGTTTCTCTGCTGCTGACGCAGCAACGCAGCAAACGCCGGGTAGTAACAGCGCACTACGGTGCGGCAGTCGAACCGGGCAGTTTGG
>NZ_JAAGPN010000103.1:0-237 GCF_017104805.1 Paraburkholderia sp. Ac-20347
TTTCTGTCATCGTACTCAACATCTTATAACATGCTGACGAACACCGACACAACATCCTGACACATGACTAACTGCTTGTACTGGTACTCACTCGTGTGATGTACTATGTTAGTTTGCTGAGAGATCAGCACATATCTAGCAAGCTTCATCGTATCATTGCCCTGTTTGACAACGTCTTCTTCTTCTTTTTCAACGTCGCTCATCGTATTTCTCCTCCTGTCTTTTTTTTTTTTTTTT
>NZ_JAAGPN010000104.1:0-28158 GCF_017104805.1 Paraburkholderia sp. Ac-20347
TCGGCGATCTGAACCCCGACAACATTCTGCTCGCCGCCGACGAACGCGCGGCCTGTCTCACGGGCTTCGGCTGCGCGCAGCGTGTCGATGCCGACGTCGTGCATGAGGCGCTGCCGGGCTGGCGCGGCGCGATGGAGTACATGTCGCCGGAGCGCTGCGCGCGCGCCGACCGCGCGCCGGATGGCCGCGCGGACCTTTATTCGCTCGGCTGCCTCTTCTACGAAATGCTGACCGGCGTGCTGCCGCTCACGGGCGCGGACCGCATCGCGCTCGCGCATGCGCATCTCGCGAAGCCGCCGATCCGGCCATCGGCGTATGCGCTCGGGCTGCCGCGTCAGGTCGAGGCGATCGTCATGAAGCTGCTCGCGAAGAATCCCGACGAGCGCTATCAGTCGGCGACGGGCCTGCTCGCCGATCTCGCACGTTGCGCGCGAACCGCGACGGGCATTGAACCCGCCGAACCCGCGGATGCCGCCGCTAAGCGCCCCGCGAATCCCCCGGCCTTTCCGCTCGATCTGCACGCGACGGTGGCGGTCGTCCGCCGCGCGGGCGCGCTCTACGGACGACGCGCACAACTCGACGCGCTCGACGAGACCTTGCGCCGCGTGAGCGAAAGCGGCGGCGTGGAACTCGTGTTCGTGAGCGGCTATTCGGGCAGCGGCAAGTCGGCGCTGGTCGCGCAATGGGCCAACGCGACCGGCGCGGCGGCGATCGGCTTCGCGCGCGGCGTCTGCGAACAGCTCGATTCGACCTTGCCTTACGGCGCGCTGGCCCGCGCGCTCGAACGCCTGATCCATCCGATACTCGGTCAGGACGACGCCGGTTTCGCGGCCACGCGCGCGCGTCTCGCCGCGCGCCTGGGCGCACGCGCGAGCCTGCTCTATCCGCTGCTGCCCGAC
This sequence comes from Paraburkholderia sp. Ac-20347, assembly GCF_017104805.1. NCBI lineage: Bacteria > Pseudomonadati > Pseudomonadota > Betaproteobacteria > Burkholderiales > Burkholderiaceae > Paraburkholderia > Paraburkholderia sp. Ac-20347. Next base: position 900 of record NZ_JAAGPN010000104.1, read on the forward strand.
CTGAAGCTGATTCTCGGCGACCCGGCGCACGGCGACGACGCCGCGTTCAACGTGGACCGCGCGCTCTATCTGCGCACGCTCGCCGATCTGCTCAAGGGACTCGCACAGCCCGGGCGCAGCGTCGTGCTGTTCCTCGACGATCTGCAATGGGCGGACGAAGGCACGCTCACGGTGCTCGACCATCTGACGCGCGACGACGAACTGGCGCACGTCATGCTGATCGCGGCGTATCGCAGCAACGAAGTGGGCGCCGACCACGCGGTCGCGCGTCTGATCGGCGAGGCGCGCGGCCGTCATCAGGTGCTGGCGGTGGAGCCGCTCGATCGCGACGACGTGGTGCACCTGATCGGCGACACGCTCGGTTGCGAACTGGATGCCGCGCATCCGGTGATCGACCTGATCCGCGAAAAGACCGGCGGCAATCCGTTTTTCACGCTGCAATTCGCGGCCGAACTGTCGAGCGAAGGACTGATCGAGTTCGAGCAGAAAGGCACGCTGCGGCTGCGCGATGTCGACGGCATCCGCGCGAAGCTCTATTCGGACAATGTCGCCGACCTCATGCTGCTGCGTTTCGCGCGGCTGGGCGTGGCGGCGCGGCGCGCGCTGCAGGTGATGGCGTGTCTGGGCGCGGCCGTGAAGCTCGACGATCTCGCCGCCGCCGCGGGCCTGAGCGCGGACGCGGCGCTGGCGAGCCTGCATGAAGCGCTGCACGCGTCGCTGATCGACCGCGATGCGCAGGTGCTGCGTTTCGCGCACGATCGCATTCGCGAGGCCGCCTATGCGTCGATGAGCGACGCCGCGCGCCTGAGCACGCATCTCGACGCGGGCCGCCGCCTCGCGATGCGTCTGCGCGAGGACGCGCCCACCGACGAGCTGTTCGTGGTCGCCAACCAGATCAATCGCGGCGCGGCGCACATCGAGGACGCCGACGAACGCGCCCGCTTCGCGCGCCTCAATCTGCAGGCGGGCGAGCGCGCGAAGGCGGCGACCGCGTACACCTCGGCGCTCGTCTATTTCGAAACGGCCGCCGCGCTGATCGACGCCCACGCCGACGCCGAAATCGCGCAATGGACCGAGTTCTATCGCGCCGACGTCGAATGCCTGATCGGCACGCTCGCGCCCGCCGAGGCGCGTCTGAGCACGCTCGCGCGCAAGCCCATCGGCATGACGCTGCGCGCCGAACTCACGCGTTTGACGGCCAGTCTGCAAACGGCGCAGAGCCGCCAGACCCAGGCGCTCGCGACGGGGCTCGATTTTCTCGCGCGCCTCGGCGTGCGTATCGACGAACGGCCCGGCGACGAGGTGGTTCACGCGCTGCATGCGCAGTTGCGCGAGGTGCTCGGCGAGCGGCCCGTGGCGCAGCTCGCGACGCTCGGCTGGGTGGACGATCCGCTCTGGCGCGCGGCGCTCGACGTGCTCGCGGACCTGATTCCGCCCGCGCTGTTCATCGACGTCAATCTGCTCGACGTGATCCTGCTGAACATGGCGCTGCTGAGCGTGCGGCACGGTTTGTCCGATTCGGCGGCTTACGGTTTCGTCTGTCTGAATCTGGTGTTCGCGGAGCGTTACGGCGATCACCAGACCGGCTATGAATTCGCGCAACTGGCCGTCGATATCGTCGATCGCTGCAGGCAGTCGCGCTACAAGTCGCGCATCTACATGCGCTTCGGCAGCCTCGTGATTCCGTGGACGCGGCCCGCGCAGGACGGCATGCCCTATATCGAGCAGGCCACGAAGGTCGCGCGCGAAAGCGGCGATCTGGTGTTCGACGTCTCGGGCGCGCGCAACGTGACGAGCGTGCTGCTGCTGGCGGGCCGTCCGCTCGACGAGGTGCTCGTGCAGGCGCAGAACGGGCTGAACGTGGCGCGGCTGTCGAAGTTCTTTCTGTATTCGGGGATCTTCCGTGCGCAGATCGCGTTGATCGAGCATCTGCGCGATGGACGCGATCCGCGAGACACGCACGCCGCTGACGAAGAAGCGCAGCGCGATCTCGAACTCGTGAAGTCGAACGCGACGAGCGTGGGCTTCGCGTACTGGACCTGCAAGTTGCAGGCGAGCGTGATCGGCGGCGATCTGGCGGCGGCGCTCGAAGCGGAAGCGGCGGCGCAGCGCGCGATCGGCGCCTCGCGCATGTTCCTCGAATTGATCGAGTATCGCTTCTTCGGCGCGCTCGCGTGGGCCAAGGCGTGCACGCTCGCGACTGCGCCCGCCGAAGCGGCGGCGCATCGCGCGGCGCTCGACGCGCATCACGCGCAACTGGCCGAGTGGGCGCGCGTCGGGCCCGCGAATCTCACGGGCCGCGCCGCGCTGGTCGAAGCCGAAATCGCGCGCATCGATGGCCGCACGGCCGATGCGGAGCGGCTCTACAACAAGGCGATTCGCCACGCGCACGAACGGCGCATCCTGCACGTCGAGGCCGTCGCCTGCGAACTCGCGGCGGACTTTCATCGGCAACAGGGACTCGCCACGGTCGCCGACGCCTACCTGCGCGACGCCTCGCACGCGTACGCGTGGTGGGGCGCGAATGCGAAGGTGCGCTCGCTCACCGAGCGCGGCGCGAAGCCGGAAAGCGCTGCGGGCGCGCCCACGGCGAGCGCGGCTTATCCGGCGCAGCAACTGGATGTGGCGGCGGTGATCAAGGCGTCGAGCGCGCTGTCGAGCGAGATCGTGCTGAGCCGCCTGATCGAAACGCTGGTGCTCGTCACGCTCGAACACGCCGGCGCGCAACGCTGCGTGCTGGCGTTGCAGCACGCAGCGCCGCAGGGCGATGCATCGCGCGAGACGAGCTGGCAGATCCACGCCGAAGCCGTGACGCTCGCCGAACTCGCGGAAGTCAACGTCGTGCGGCGCGCGGTGTCGAGCGAGGATTTGCCGCTCACGGTTCTGCGCACGGTGATGCGCACGGGCCAGCCGCTCGCGCTCGGCGATGCGGCCGGCGACGGCGCCTATACGCGCGACGACTACGTGCGCCGCACGCGCGTGAAGTCGCTGCTGTGCATGCCGCTGCTGCGTCAGGGCGGACTGGTCGGCCTGCTGTTTCTGGAGAATCGCCTCAGCGAAAACGCCTTCACCGACGACAAGATCGCCGTGCTCTCGGTGCTCGGCGCACAGGCGGCGATCGCGCTCGAAAACGCGCGGCTTTATCACGACATGGTCGAGCAGAATCAGCGTATCGCGCACACAGAGGAAGCGTTGCGCAACGCGATGGCGGAACTGGCGCGCGTGACGCGGCTCACGACGATGGGCCAGTTCGTGGCGTCCATCGCGCACGAAATCAGCCAGCCGGTGAGCGCGATTCATTCGTCGGCGTCGGCGGGCGTGCATTGGCTCAATCGCGAGCCGGCCGCCGTCGAGGAAGCGCGCAAGCTGTTCGAACTCGTCGCGAACGAAAGCCAGCGCGCGTCGGACGTCATTCACGGCATGCGCGAACTCGCGCGCAACGTGCCGCCGCGCCTCACGGTGTTCGACTTGCGCGGCGCGGTGTCGGAAGCGCTGCTGCTCGCGGGCGCGGAAGTGGATCATCACGACGTGGAGGTGCGCAACCGCATCGCGCAGGGTTGCTTCGTGAAGGGCGACCGCATCCAGATCCAGCAGGTCGCGCTTAATCTGATCGTCAATGCGGTGGAGGCGATGGGCGGCGCCGCGTCGCCCGAGCGTCTGCTCGACCTGTCGAGCGCGATCGACGACGACGGCCGCGCGCGCGTCATGGTCGCCGATACGGGACCGGGACTCGACGCAACGGTCGCCCATTCGCTGTTCGAGCCGTTCGTGACGACCAAGGCGACGGGCATGGGACTCGGGCTGTCGATCTGCCGCTCGATCGTCGAGCGTCATGGCGGCACGCTCGATGTCGAACCGAATACGCCGTGCGGCACGCGCTTCGTGTTCTCGCTGGCCGCCGCGTTTGGGCCCGGCGACGTCGCGCACACGTGATCCGATGCGCGCTTTCATGGCGCGCTCATGCCTTGGTATAACGCGCAGCACGCCAACGTATACCGGCGGAAACCGATCGTGCAATGGACCGCGACGATGCTCAGCGGATAACGTGACGCTTGCGTGCTTATGCACGCGTTGGTCCGGCGCGATGCCGGCGTTGCCGAACAACGTAGCCCGAGGGAGCCACCGCGATGGACGTTTCCGCCATGCAATCCGATCCGTGGGCGCATACGCTCTCGGTGCTGTCGCGGCTCGCGTGCGCGCCCGGCGAGACGCCGCGCGCCGCGCGTACGCGCAAGACGGCGTTGCCGCGTCTTGCGGCGGCGCCTCACGCGCTGAGTGCGGTGGGTGCGCCGAGTGCGCGCTGTAGCGTCGCCGTGCGCATCGTGGAGCGCCCCACGCCCATGACCGTTTCGATCATCTGGATGGACCCCACGGCGTGCCGCTACGGCGAGCAGATCTGGCGCTGCACGAAGGCGCGGCGCAACGGCGTGTGCGTGCTGAGCGGCGAGTCGATCCGGCGCGGCGACGAAATCTATCGGCCGTTCGGACGGCGGCCAGCGCCCGCGAATGCGGAGTCGATGATGCTCGCGACGCGCGTGCGCCTCGCGCCGATCAACGAATTGCTGGCGGCCGTGGCGATCTGAGCCGCGCGGCGAAAACGACGCTTCACACCGGCGCGTTCAGCGCGGCTTCGACATGGGCCGCGAGTTCGTTGGCGTTGACGGGTTTGGTGAGGACGGCGTGCACGCCGACAGCTCGCGCGCGCGCCGCGAGATCGGCGGTGGGATAGGCGGTGATGAGCAGCAGCGGCGCGTGCATGCCGCTATCGCGCAGCAGCTGAAACATCTGCATGCCCGACATGCCCGGCATCTGCAGATCGGAAATCACGCACGCGGCGCGGTTCGCGCCGGCCCATTGCAGCAGTGCGTTGCCCGAGTCGAATGTGGCGACCTCGTAACCGAGGGAGCGCAGCAGGCTCGCGAGCGCGAGGCGAACCGATTGATCGTCGTCGACCACGCAGACTTGACGAGCGGTGGACACGATTTCTCTCCCTTACAGCAGTGCCGCGATGTTGCCGGCGATGCAGCCTGTTATCGATGCGAGCCCGTTGTGCAGTGTAAGGACTCGACATGTTTCGCGAAATCATACGCTTGTATAGCGACGTCACGCAGCACAGGCCTGCGCGAAGCGCATGTCGACCGCATGGAATAGGGCGCGCGCGCCAGGTGTTGTTCGCGGTGATCCCGTATGGCGCGCCAGGTTCGCGCCGCGACGGACCTTCCCGCAACCCGACTCTCACGATCATGCCCGCCCTGAACACGCCTCCGATTCCGTTCGCGCCATCGCGCGCGCTCGCACGCAGCGATCATCGAACGCTCGCGCTCGCCGCACTCGGCGGTGCGCTCGAGTTTTACGACTTCGTGATCTACGTATTTTTCGCGGCGATCATCGGTCAATTGTTTTTTCCGCCGACGATTCCCGACTGGCTGCGTCAATTGCAGACCTTCGGCATTTTCGCGGCCGGTTATCTCGCGCGTCCGCTCGGCGGCGTGATCATGGCGCATTTCGGCGACCGCGCCGGACGCAAGCGCATGTTCACGCTGAGCGTGATGCTGATGGCGCTGCCCACGTTGGCGATGGGCTTGCTGCCGACTTACGACGCCATCGGCATTGCCGCGCCGGTGTTGCTGCTGCTGTGCCGCGTGTTGCAGGGCGCGGCGGTCGGCGGCGAGGTGCCGGGCGCGTGGGTGTTCGTCGCCGAACACGTGCCGGCGCGCCACGTGGGCTATGCATGCGGCCTGCTCACGGGCGGGCTGACGCTCGGCATTCTGCTGGGTTCGCTGATTGCATCGGGCATCAGTCATCATTACTCGCATGCGGAAATCGCCGCGTACGCGTGGCGTATTCCGTTCGTGACCGGCGGGCTGTTCGGCATGCTGTCGGCGCGGTTGCGGCGCTGGCTCAGCGAAACGCCGGTGTTCGTCGATATGCAGGCGCGCCGGGCGCTCGCCGACGAAGCGCCGTTGAAAACGGTGTTGCGCGGCCACGGTCGCGCGGTGCTGATCTCGATGCTGCTCACGTGGACGCTGACCGCCGCCATCGTCGTCGTGATTCTCATGACGCCGACGCTCGTGGCGAAGCGCTTTCATATCGATCCGGCGCGCGCGCTGCAAGCGAATTCGGCGGCGACGTTCTGCCTGACGATCGGCTGCGTGATCGCGGGCTGGCTGGCGGGGCGCATTGGCGCGCGGCGCACGATCGGCGTGGGCTGTCTGCTGCTCGGCGCGGCGTATGCGGGCATGCTGCGCGGTGTGGCCGCCGATACGGCGTGGCTCGTGCCGCTGTATGCGGTGTCCGGTCTGTTCGTGGGCGCGGTGGCGGCGATTCCGGTGGCGATGGTGCAGGCGTTTCCGCCCGCCGTGCGTTTCTCCGGCATATCGTTCTCGTACAACGTGGCGTATGCGCTGTTTGGCGGCCTCACGCCGGTGTTCGTCGCGCTGATGCTCAAGTGGAGTCCGCAGGCGCCGGAGCTTTATGTGGGCGCGCTTTGCGTGGTCGGTGCGCTCGCGGCGCTGGGTTTGCGTCGTGCAAATTCAGATTTATGAATAGGCATCCGAATTAATTCAGGGCGGACGAATTCATCACGACGATCTTTACCGCGCTCGGAACGCTCAACCCGATCACACACAAGATGTCGCCTGGCCGACAAATGCCGGGCGCGTTCGCGCGCATGATAGCGCTTTCGAACCTCGATCAAGGAGCGACCGTGACCTCGTCCAATGCCAGCCTCAAGCACGACATTTCCCCCGCCGAGTGGGACGCGCGCGTCAATCTCGCGGCGGCTTACCGGCTCACCGCGCTGTTCGGTTGGGACGACCTGGTGTTTACCCATATCTCCGCGCGCGTGCCCGGCCCCGAGCACCATTTCCTGATCAACCCGTACGGCATGATGTTCGACGAGATCACGGCGTCGTCGCTCGTGAAGATCGATCTCGACGGACGCAAGGTCAGCGACTCGCCCTACGACATCAATCCGGCCGGATTCACGATTCACAGCGCCATTCATCAGGCGCGCGAGGACGCGCTGTGCGTCATGCATACGCATTCGGTCAATGGCGTGGCCGTGTCGGCGCAAGAGGCGGGGCTGCTGCCGCTCTCGCAGCAGTCGCTGGGCGTGCTGGCTTCGCTCGGCTATCACGACTACGAGGGCATCGCGCTCAACGAAGCCGAAAAGCCGCGCCTCGTCAGCGACCTCGGCAACAAGACCTACCTCATGCTGCGCAATCACGGCTTGCTGACCGTCGGCGCGACGGCGGCGGACGCCTTCGTGGCGATGTATTTCTTCGAAGCGTCCTGCATGATCCAGGTGCGCGCGCAGTCGGGCGGCGGCAAGCTCACGTGCATCGGCCAGCCGATTCTCGACGGCATCAAGCAGCAGATCGCGCAGGTCACGCGCGGCATGTCGCCGGGCGCGCTCGTGTGGCCCGGTTTGCTGCGCCGCCTCGACCGGCTCAACCCCGGTTACGCGCAATGAGCGCGCAGCACCGGGAATAACGCGCGCGCCGAAACGTTATTCCTCGGGCGGGACCTTTCGACACACGAGTCACGGCATGGCAAATATATTCATCTACGGGGCGGGATCGGTCGGCTGCTACCTCGGCGGTCGGCTGCTGGCGGCGGGCAGCGACGTCACTTTCATCGGGCGCGCGCGGATCGCCGACGCCTTGCGCGCCGAAGGGCTCACGCTCTCGCGTTACGACGCGCGCCGCTGGCAGGTGCCGCCCGAACGCGTGGACGTCGCGACGCACGCGGCGCGCGCCATCGCCGCCGATCTCGTGCTGGTCACCGTGAAGTCGGCCGCGACGCCTGCTGCCGCGGCGGAACTCGCGGGCGTACTGCGTCCCGGCGCGGTCGTCGTGAGCTTTCAGAACGGCGTCGGCAACGCGGACGTGCTGCGCGCCGCGCTGCCGCATCAGACGGTGCTCGAAGGCATGGTGCCGTTCAACGTCGTCGAGCGCGGACCGGGCGCGTTTCATCAGGGATCGGCGGGCGAGCTGGTGATCCGTCACGCGCCTGCCATGCAGCCTTTCGTCGATGCGTTCAGGCAGGCGGAACTGCCGCTCGTCGAGCACGCCGACATGCTGCCGGTCCAATGGGCCAAGCTGCTGCTCAATCTGAACAACGCGATCAACGCGCTGGCGAACCGGCCGCTCAAGGAAGAACTGTCGCAGCGCGCGTACCGCTTGTGTCTCGCGATGGCGCAGAAAGAAGCGCTCGCGCTGCTCGGGCTGGCGGGCATCCGGCCCGCGAAGGTGACGCCGCTGCCCGCGACGTGGATTCCGCGTCTGCTCGCGGTGTCCGATGCGTGGTTCGAACGCCTCGGCCGCGCGATGCTGACGATCGATCCGCATGCGCGCTCGTCGATGTCCGACGATCTGGCGGCGGGCCGCAGCACCGAAATCGACTGGATCAACGGCGAAGTGGTGCGCCTCGCGGGGCATCTGGGCCGCAAGGCGCCGGTGAACGGGCGGCTGGTCGAACTCGTGCGTGAAGCCGAGCGTAGCGCAGCGCGGCCTTCGTGGACCGGCGACGCGCTGCTGGCGCAGTTGCGCGCGGCGCGGCCCGCATAAAAAAAGCCGCGAAAGCGCTCACGCCCTCGCGGCTTCGTGCGTGCACGCGCGCGGCTTAGTCCTTCACGCCCACGGTTTGCAGCGGCTTCCACTCGCCGCCCACGACCTTGTAGACCGTCACGCCGCCGTACTTCAGGTCGCCGTACTGGTCATACGAGAGTTCGCTGGTCGTCACGCCCTTCATGTTGGTCGCTTTCAGCGCGCTCAGGAACACGTGCGGATCGGTCGAATCGGCCTTCTTCATCGCGTTGAACACGGCCATCGTGCCGTCGTAGGCATACGGCGCGTACAGCTCGACCGGCTGGCTGAAACGCTTCTGATAGTGATCGGCGAACGCCTTGCCGCCCGGCATCTGCGCGAGCGGGCTGCCTTCCGACGCGGCCAGCGTGCCGTCCGACGCGTCGCCCGCCACCTTGATGAGGTTGGCCGACTGCACCATGTCCGGGCCGATCAGCGGCGCCTTGATGGCCAGCGAGCGCATCTGTTTGAGCATCGGCGCGGCCTGCGTGTCGGCGCCGCCGTAGAACACGGCATCGACGTTGGCGGCTTTGATCTTGGTGAGAATCGCGCGGAAATCCACGGCCTTGTCGCTCGTGTATTCCTGATCGACGATGGTCGCGCCCGCCGCCTTCGCGGCCTTGCTGAACTCCTCGGCGACGCCCTGGCCGTAAGCCGTGCGGTCGTCGACGATGGCCAGACGCTTGAACTTGAGGCCCTTCACCGCGTAGTCGCCGAGCACGCTGCCGAGCTGCGTGTCCGAGGTCAGCAGGCGGAAGGTGGTCGGCAGGCCGAGGCGCGTGTAGGTCGGCGCGGTGGCCATGGCGATTTCCGGAATGCCGGCCTTCGCGTAGATCGGCGCGGCCGGAATGCTGGTGCCCGAGTTGTAGTGGCCGATCACGGCGACCACGCCGTCGTCGACGAGCTTCTGCGCGACGGTCGTGCCGGTGCGCGGATCGGCCTGGTCGTCCTGGGCGTCGAGCACGAAATGCACCGGCTTGCCGCCGATGACCGGATTGGCGGCGTTCATGTCGTCGATGGCGAGCTGCACGCCGCTCTTGAAGTCGGCGCCATAGTGGGCCTGGCCGCCGGTCAGCGGCGCGGCGAAACCGATCTTGACCTCGACGGGCGCGGCTGCGAAAACGCAGGGCGCGATGCTCAGGGTTGCGCCCAGAACGCATGCGGCGGAAACGAACGACTTCTGCATTTTCATTGTTGTTGGACTCCTCGATGGTGGATCGTGCGGGAACCTGCACCCTTGACGGTCTTGCAGGCGCGTGCCCCTCGCATTGCGGCATTGCGCTGGTCGGCTGCGAGCAATATAGAAGTCCAAAAGTGGTCGAGTCTTGCAGGAATTAAACAGCTTCGATGCAGAAATCGGCATAGCGGCGCAATTCGGCCCGGGGCTGTCGTAATTCGCCGGGCATGCCAATTATCAGAAACACTGATAAGTCGGAACATTTTTGGCAGGCTGATTGCCGCCAGGTGCGCGATGTGGAAGGCAGTGATCTGGCGTTGGTCTGGCGCTGGTCTGGTTTACCCCATCATGGCGACGATTGCTTTCGTTCCGCATTCGGGAACATTGTCGGGCGACCGGAAGCGCACAGTCGAGGTGAGTTCGCGCAGCGGTCAATTTTTATCGAGCAAAGCCTCAAGGCGTACCTGTCCGAAGCGAATAGCGGCCGATAGCATAAGGACGACTTTCGGAAGCAATTTATCGTTCAGGATAACCACGCGCCATGAAGCTGCCTCTCTACCAAATCGATGCGTTTACCAGCGAAATCTTCAAAGGCAATTACGCAGCGGTCGTATTGCTGGAACGCTGGCTTTCCGTTTCGTTGATGCAAGCGGTGGCGACGGAAAATAACCTGTCCGAAACGGCTTTCGTCGCGCCCGATGCGAATGGCCGATTCGCCATTCGCTGGTTTTCGCCGATCACCGAAATTGCCTTTTGCGGACACGCAACGCTGGCAAGCGCATTCGTGTTGTTCAAACGTTTTCCCGAACGCGAGCAGATTGAATTTCACGCCGATGCGGTGGGCGCATTTAGCGTTCGACGCGGCGCGGATGGCATGATCGAAATGGATTTTCCTGAGCGCGAAATCGAGCCGGTCAACGAATTGCCGGATGAACTGGCGCGCGGTTTGTCGATTCGTCCGCAAGAAGTTTTTGTTTGTCAGCAGGCCTATATTGCCGTGTATGAAAACGAGGCGCAGGTGCGTGCCGTCGTGCCCGATCTCGCCTTGATCGCGCGCCTCGGACCGCGCGATGTGGTGGTGACGGCGCCGGGCGATCGCGTCGATTTCGCGTCGCGCTATTTCTGGCCCGCAAATGGCGGCGATGAAGATCCCGTGACCGGATCGATTCATACCGCGCTCACGCCGCTGTGGGCGAAACGGCTCGGTAAAACGCAGTTGCTCGCGTTGCAGGCTTCGCGGCGCAGCGGGCTGCTGCATTGCAGGCTCGATGCGGGCCGCGTGCGGATCGCCGGTCAGGCCGTGCAGTATCTGGAAGGGGTGATTGAGGTGCCGGAATGAGGAAGGACGTGATCAATCAGACCGATGGATAGGGATTAGCGTGCACGTTTGTGCACGTTTACATTCTCGTTTATGCACGATATGATAGGGCATGACCGATGATATTCCGCTTGCCCGCCGCGAACTGATCGCCAGCCGTCTCACCGCCGGCGAGTCCGTCGTGGCCGTTGCACTCGCTGCCGAATTCGGCGTGTCCGAAGACGCGATCCGCCGCGACCTGCGCGCGCTTGCCGCCGAAGGGCGCTGCCGCCGCGTCTACGGCGGCGCGCTGCCCGTCTCGCCGGCGTCCGCGCCCATGTCCGCGCGCATGGACGCCGCGCGCGAACGCAAGGCCGCGCTCGCGCGCGCCGCCGTCGCGCAGATCGAACGCGGCGAATTGCTGTTTCTCGACAGCGGCAGCACGCACCTCGCGCTCGCCGACGCGCTGCCCGAAGACCACGATCTCACCGTCGCCACCAATTCCATCGACGTCGCCGCCGCGCTGCTGCGGCGCGCCGACATCGCGCTCATCATGGTGGGCGGCGCGGTGGACCCGGTGGTGGGCGGCAGCGTCGATGCCGCGGCGCTCGCCAGCATCGCGAACATGAATATCGACCGCTGTTTTCTGGGCGCGTGCGCCGTCGCGCCGCAAGACGGCGTGAGCGCGTTCGAATTCGCGGATGCCGGCTTCAAGCGCGCGCTGCTCGCGCGCAGCCGCCGCGTCGCCATCTTGAGCACGACCGACAAACTCGGCGCGAGCGCCGCGCACCGCGTGGCGTCGATCGACGACATCGCGAGCGTGATCGTCGAGCACGACGCACCGGCTGCGCACATCAAGGCGCTCACGAAAGCGGGCACGGTTGTCATCAAGGCCGAACGTCCCGACGTGCGCTGAAGCGTCTGCCGCTTTCCCGCCACTCAACCTCATCGCACGGAGCCGAACCCGATGGATTTCGCCGATCGTCCCGCCACGCGTCTCGCGACGCGTCTGGCTTTTCTCGTCGCCGGTTTCGGCATTGCGTGCTGGGCGCCGCTGGTGCCGTTCGCGAAGCATCGGCTCGACGTGGACGACGGTCTGCTCGGCATGCTGCTGCTGTGCATCGGCCTCGGCTCGGTCGCGGCGATGATGGTCACCGGCGCGCTGAGTGCGCGTTATGGCAGCAAGCCGATCATCGTGGCGAGCGGCATCGGGCTCGCGATCGTCCTGCCGCTGCTGACGATCGCGGCCACGCCGCTTGCGCTCGGCATCACGCTGCTGGCGTTCGGCGCGGCGCTCGGTTCGCTCGACGTCGCCATGAACGTGCATGCCGTCGAGGTCGAACGCGCGGCGCAACGTCCGCTGATGTCGGGCTTTCACGCGCTGTTCAGCGTGGGCGGCTTCGCGGGATCGACGTTCATGACCTTCCTGCTTTCGATGCAGGTGGGCGCGCTCGAAAGCACGCTGCTGTGCTCGGTGCTGATGCTGGCGGCGATGCTCGTGGCGCGTCCGCGTCTGCTGCGCGCGAAGCAGACGGGCGGTGGTCCATTGTTCGTCACGCCGCGCGGCATCGTGCTGCTGATCGCGGCGCTCACGGGCATCACGTTTCTCGCCGAAGGCGCGTTGCTCGACTGGAGCGCGCTGCTCATCACGGGCAAAGGGCTCGTGAGCGCCGCGCAGGGCGGCCTCGGCTACATGCTGTTCGCAATCGCGATGACGGCGGGCCGCCTGACCGGCGACGCCGTGACCGCACGCATCGGCGACCGCGCGACGCTGATCTGGGGCGGCGCGGTGGCGGTGGCGGGCTTCGCGGTCGTGCTGCTCTCGCCGCTCGCGACGCTGGCGCTGGCGGGCTTTCTGCTGATCGGCCTCGGCGCGGCGAACATCGTGCCGGTGCTGTTCCGGCGCGCGGGTTCGCAAAAGGCGATGCCCGCCGCCATGGCGATCGCCGCGATCACGACGACGGGTTATGCGGGGATTCTGGTGGGGCCGGCGGGGGTGGGCTTTGTCGCGAAGGCGGTGGGGCTGGAGACGGCGTTCTGGGTGTTGCTGGGGTTGCTGTGCATCGTGCCATGCTGCGCGACGTTGGTGACGGCGACTTCTGCTAAGGAGTGAGACGCGCCGCGTGGGCGGCGCGTGGTGCTCAATTTGCCGGTGTGGGTGTGGACGAGCGCGTGAGGCAGTCGCATGGGTGCGGCGCGGGACGCGGATGCGGGTGGGGATTCAGCTTCGGCTTCGGCTGGGGTGTCGGTGTCGGCACGGGTGCAGGCCGTTTGATGGCATCGACGTAGTGCGAGTAGCCGTGGAGGTAGGTGCGTGCGCCATCCGGCGTGAATCCGATCAGTTGATCCTTGGGGACGCTGAGGTACACGCAGGTCAGACGCGCGGGATCGAGGTGCGTCGGGTACCGCAAGCGCTCCATCAGCAGCGAATCACAGCCTGGGTCCCGCTGTTGCTGCTGGGGAACGCCGTGACAGAGCGTCAGTTCACGCAGACGGATTTCGCCGTGTGCATCGCTTGACGGCAATTGCCGGGACGCGCTGCTTTCGAGGCCACAGATCTGCGTGTCGTCCACCATCAGTTCCATGAGCACGGAATTGCCGAGGCGGTTCAGGATGTTCACGTTGGTGACCGTGATGCTCTCGTCTTTCTTCGCTTCACAATCCACGCCATAGGGGCGCAGTGTCGCGCATTGCTGCGATGAGAGTGTGACGCTCGATGCGTAGATATTCCCGAGTCCCAGCATGCGTACGACCATCTGCGGATAGAACGTAGGGTTTTGCATCAGCAAAGGCACGAAGGCCACGCAGAAAAACAGCGCGCCGACCATGGTCAGTAAGCGCACCGTCGTCCGGTGTGCCGCGAAACTCAGCCAGTTCAACATGGCGAGCATGACGCAGCCCGCGACCGCCACGTATGTTTGCAGTTCCGTCTTGCCGTTGATGACGATCGCCCAGAGAAACAGCACCGGCAACACCATTGCGAATCCAAAGAGGGCAGTGGTGAATATTTTCGCGTTGCGCAAACGCATTTCCTGGTCTGACACCAGCTTCTGGAACAGTGCTTTGATTGCCTTGAACCAACGCGCCAGGATGACGATTGCGATTGCGACGATTGCGATCGCCGCCACCCAATACAGGGGATTGAATGAAGACAGGCGATGAATGGCCAGGGCGAGCCAGTCGCCGCTTGACGGATCACGCGCGGCGGCGCGTGCCGTTGCAGCAACTGGCTGCGCGGTTACGGGCGGGACGGGGCTGGGTACATAGATTCGCCAACCGAGCCAGATGCTCCATGTGAGCAACATTGTCGCGCCCAATGCGAACTTCGGCCACGGGTGTTGCTGCTTGCGCTGCCGTTTACGCCAGTCCGCCAGCGTGAGCGCAATCGCGCAGAGAAGCGAAGCGGCGTAGAAGGTCCAATTGACGAATAACGCGCGTCCTACAGCATGCCAATCGACCACGACCGGGACAATGACACCAGACCATACGATGGAACAGATCACGGTTGCGCCGATGATGAATCGGCCCTTCATCAGGTAGTCCACGATGCCGGTCTGCTCGATCTGCTCGACAACCTTGGCCGGATTGGGCGCGCTCCAGTAACTGGCGAGCGGATAGAACGAGCGCACGCTCCAGCGCGCGGCAAAGCCCGCAGCCACCAGATAGACCGCGAGCAAAACGCCCACGAACACTTCGGTGATGAACGTCGCGATTAGCGCGCCGGTCAGGTCCGTTAGCGAGAAATCCGGCAACTGGTCGATGTGTAGTGCATAGGCCAGCAACGGAATGCCGCCCAGCGTGAGAATGCTGACGGAGGCGACAAAGGTGGGATTCGCCTTGGCGAATTCGCCAAGCCATGTGAGCAGTTTTTGCGGTGTCATCGTGCCTGCGAAAATCGATGGTGCGAAGAATGTCCCTGAAGCAGGACAGCCAATGAAGTAACGGCTGAAATCTCCAAACCTTGACCCCGGCATTCACATGCCACAGGACTGCGCGCGCATAAAAAAACGGCGCCGCCCCACCCGGGCAAGCGCCGCAAACACGCATAAAACACGCAAGAAAATCGCCGCGGCCAAACCGCCCGATTACCTCGCAGCGGCCACCGTGTGCCGCAATTCCTGATAGCTGCGCAGACCCGCGAGTCCCAGTTCGCGCCCGATGCCGCTCAGGCCCATGCCGCCCCAGCACACCTGCGGAAAGATCAATTGCGGCGTGTTGATCCAGACGAGTCCCGCGCGCAGTTCCGCCTTGTAGCGGCGTTGCGCCTCGGCGTCCTGCGTCACGACCGTCGCCACGAGCCCATAGCGCGTATCGTTGGCCAGCGCGATGGCTTCGTCGTCGGTGCGGAACGACTTCACGCACGCGACCGGCCCGAACACTTCATCGGTCCACAACACGTTGTCGGCATCCGGCTCGGCCACTACCACGGGCGCCATGAAGAAGCCCGCGCCGCGCGCGCTGTCCGCATTGCCGCTGAAGGCGACCTGCGCGCCCGCCGCCACGCCCTGTTCAACGAGCGCCTGCACACGCGCGCGTTGCGCCTGCGAAATCAGCGGCCCCATCGAAACCTGCTCGACATCCGGCGCGCCCACATTGACCGCACGCACCGCCGTCTCGAACGCGGCCATGAATTTACGGTAGACGTCGTCCTGCACGAGAATGCGCGCCGTCGCCGAGCACATTTGTCCGGCGTTCGCGAACGCGCCGCTCACCGCGAGCGAGACCGCGTGATCGATGTCCGCATCGGCGCGCACGATCAGCGCCGATTTGCCGCCCAGTTCGAGCGTCACGCGCTTCATGTCCAGCGCGGCCGTCTGCATCACCTTGCGGCCCACGGCGGTGCTGCCCGTAAATGAAATCTTGTCGACGAGCGGATGCGCCGTGAGCTGCGCGCCCACTTCGCCGCCGCCGTTGACGAGATTGACCACGCCATCGGGCACCCCCGCTTCGCTGACGATCTGCGCCAGCAGATGCTCGACCGGCGAGGTCAGCTCGGACGGTTTCAGCACCACGGTGCAGCCCGCCGCGAGCGCGGGCGCGAGCTTCCACGCGGTCGTCACCATCGGGAAATTCCACGGCACGATCAGCGCGGCCACGCCGACCGCTTCGTAGTAGCGCTCGCCCGTGACGGTCTCGTCGGGCAGCGCGATCGTCTCGGGCGCGAACGCGCCGGTTTCCGCGCACAGGTCGCCGTAATACGTGAAGGTCGCGATGGCGTCGCTCACGTCGAGATCGGCTTCGAACGGCGGCTTGCCGCTCACCTGCATCTGCATCGCGGCGAGGCGCGCGCGGTCCGCTTCGATCAGTTCGGCGATCTTGCGCAGCAGCTTGCCGCGCGCGGCGGGCGGGGTCGCGCGCCACGCGCCGAGTGCGCCATGCGCGGCGCGCACGGCGGCGTCGATCTGCGCGGCGCTCGCCGGTTCCTGCCAGCCGATCGTTTCGCCGGTCGAGGCGTTGTGGATGGCGGTGGCGTGTTTGGCGTCGTCGGCGTGCATCGTTGCGCCCGCAACGAGCGCGGCGGGCAGCACGAACGGGCCGTCGTCGCGGCGAAGAGGAGTGACGGTGGTCATGATGAGGGTCCGTTGAAAATCGAGCCGGAGTTGGGCGTATTCGTGCGCATCGACGCGCGTATCAGCGGTACGCGACGCCCGGCATCACGCAGAGCATTTCGAACGCGAGGTTCGCGCCCACCAGGGCGGTCGTGCCGGCCTGGTCGTACGGCGGCGAGACTTCCACGAGGTCGGCGCCCACGACGTTGAGGCCCTTCATGCCGCGCACGATTTCGAGGCCCTGCTGCACGGTGAGACCGCCCACTTCCGGCGTGCCGGTGCCGGGCGCGAACGAGGGATCGAGACCGTCGATGTCGAAGCTCAGATACACGGGCGTGTCGCCCACGCGTTCGCGCACCTGCGCCATCAGCGGCGCGAGCGACTTGTTCCAGCATTCCTCGGCTTGCACGACGGTGAAGCCTTGCTGACGGCACCAGTCGAAGTCGTCGGCATGATAGCCGGTGCCGCGCAGACCGATCTGCGTGACCTTGTCGCATTGGAGCAGGCCGTCTTCCACCGCGCGGCGGAACGGCGTGCCGTGCGCGATCTTCTCGCCGAACATGGTGTCGTTGACGTCGGCGTGTGCATCGATATGCACGACCGCGACCTTGCCGTACTTCTTGTGCAGCGCGCGCAGGATCGGCCACGCGATCGTGTGGTCGCCGCCGAGCGTGATCGGCCGGCAGCCGGTCGCGACGATCTCGTCGTAGGCCGCTTCGATCAGGCGGATCGAGTCCTTCAAATCGTACGGATTCGTGGCGACGTCGCCGATATCCGCCACTTGCAGCGAGTCGAACGGCGCGGCGCGCGTCGCCATGTTGTAGGGACGCAGCAGCACCGATTCCGAGCGGATCTGGCGCGGCCCGAAGCGCGCGCCCGAGCGGTTCGAGGTGCCGAGGTCGAGCGGCACGCCGACGAAACACGCGTCGAGGCCTTCGGTGCTGGTCGCTTGCGGCAGCCGCATCATGGTGGCGATGCCGCCGAAACGCGGCATGTCGTTGCCGCCGAGCGGCTGGTTGAGTTCGCGCTGCATGTCCTGTGTCTCCGATCTTGAAGTGATGACGATCGGGCGATGGTAGGCGAGACGCACGTCGCGCGAATTACGAAGTGGAGATGTTTACATCGACGTCGATCGATGCAAAAGCCGCGTTACGCGCCCTGCAAACGGGGGCAAGCCTGGCCCCAGCCCACCAGTTCGCGCTTGGTGCGCACGCCGAGTTTGGCGAAGGCGCGCTTCACATAGGACTCGGCCGTGGCGGTGCGCACGCCGAGAATTTCGGCGGCTTCGGGCACCGTGCGGCCCGTGATGAGGTGCGCGCAGATTTCGTATTCGCGCTTCGAGAGGCGAATGGCGTCGGCGGCGATGCGCGCATCGAATTGCGCGAGCGGATGCAGAAACGACGTGGGATGCGCGACGCGACGCGCGGCGCTGGTGGTCGCGTGCAATTCGAGCAGCGGAAACAGAAAGTCGCTGACGTTGCGAAAGCGGTTCATCTCCGCGAGCGTGAACGGCGGCGCATTGAGGGCGCGTTCGAGCGCGATCGAATGCTGGCCGTGGCGCGTGCCGCGCGCAAGCACGCATTCGTGCGCGATCAGCGCTTCGTCGAAGAGGCGCTGGCGGAATTCGCCCGGCGGAATCGCGCCGATGTCGCGCACCACGAGCAGCGTGCCGACCTTGCCGCGAATGCCCGCGAACAGCGGATCGCTTTCGTAGAAGCGGTCGTAGTAGAGCGTCATCACGTCGGAAATCGTGCCGCTGTCCACGCCCACGCCGCTGCTGCCGATCCACTCGCAGCGAAAGCCCGTGGGCATGCTGCTGTCGACGCGCGAGCGTTCGATATGCACGACGTTGAGCGGCACGATTTCGTTCAGCAGCAGCGTGAGACGCGGCACGAAATCGGGCGTGCCGACGGCTTCGATCACCTGACCGAGCGTCTTGAACGAGAGTGGGAAATTCGCGGAATCGGGGTGCGGGGGGACGTTGAGCAGCATGGCGCGCACCGGAAAACAAGGCGAATCGATTATAGCCGAAGGGCTGAACGGCCCGCGAGGCGGGGTTTTGCGCGTGGTGATCGGCAGACCGGAAATGCACAAGGGAAAACCCTGGAAATATGACGAAAATGCCGCAAAAGGCATATTGCCCCCCCTGAGGGGGGGCATACCGTCGCGTCGCGAGTCGGTAACTTTGGCGCCACCGAATCATTTGAAACCGACACATCGAAGGAAACCAACATGAGCAAGCTGATTCACGACGTCAAGGAACTGGGCGCAGGTCTGGGCGACTACACCAAGCTCGACTACGGCATGGACGAAGGCGACTGGCGCGGCGCCGAAGGCAAGAGCGGCAATTACGTGGTGGGCTGGTGGGAAGGCAAGGTCGGCGCGGTCGAATTCCCGGCCACGGGCGCGGACGAAGCCGTGTGGCTCGTCGAAGGCAAGATCGCGCTGACCGACGTGAACGGCGGCCGCAAGGAATTCACCGCGGGCCAGGGCTATCTGCTGCCCGCCGGTTTCGCCGGCCGCTGGGAAACGGTCGAGGACGCGAAGAAGTTCTACGTCCTGCTCGAACCGCAGCAGTAATTCAGCAAGCCGCGCCGTCCTCGTGGGGGCGGTGCGGCTTGATCCGAATTCCGCTTTACGTGTCGCATCAGTTCAGCCGCACTTTCGCCTCAATCCCGCCTCAACCCCGCCTCAAGCAGCGAAGCCATCATGAGCCCCTCCGCGAATCGTCCCATCTCGCCCGCCGCCTGCGGCGCGCGGGCTTCCGTCCCCGTCACGAACAGCCGGTTTCAACGCGACGCGCTGCATTGCGCCGCCTCGGCACTGGAAAAGGAGACGCATCATGAATGACCGCGCCCAACTCTTCGAAGCGGGCATGCCTGCCGATGCAATCGATGCGCGTCCCGCCGCGCGCCAGCCGGTCGCGCTGGGCGTGGAGGAAGCGCTCGCCCGCACCAAGCTGTTTCCGTACTGGCTCGACAATCCCGCCGAGCCGCCCGCCGAGCCGAAACTCACGAGCGACACGCGCGCCGATCTGCTGATCGTCGGCGGCGGTTTCACGGGTTTGTGGGCGGCGGTGCAGGCGAAGGAACAGATGCCGGAACTCGATGTGGTGCTGATCGAAGCGGGCCAGGTCGCGCATGGCGCATCGGGCCGCGCGGGCGGCATCATCTCGACCTCGGTGATGCACGGCCTGCCGAACGCAGTGCGCGTGTTCCCCGACGACATCGCCGAACTGGAAGAATTCGGCCAGCGCAATCTCGACGGTTTCGAAGAGACGCTCAAGCGCTACGACATCGACGCGGATATCGAATGGAACGGCGAAATGACCGTGGCCGTCGATCCCGAGCACGTCGCGCATCTGCAGGCCGATTACGATCTGCACACGGAATACGGCCACAACGTCGTGATGCTCGACGAGCAGGCCACGCGCGAGCAGCTGAATTCGCCGCTGTTCGCGGGCGCGCTCTGGTCGCGCAATCGCAGCGGCATCGTGCATCCGGCGAAGCTCGCGTGGGGGCTCAAGCGCGCAGCGCTCAAACTCGGCGTGCGGCTCTACGAACACAGCCCGCTCACGAGCGTGACCGACGAAGGCGAGAGCGTGTTCGTCAAAACGCCCGAAGGCAGCGTGCGCGCGAAGCGCGTGCTGTTCGGCAGCGGCACCGCGAAGGTGGGCATCGCCGACATCAATCGCCGCGTGCTGCAGGTGCGCGATCACGTGCTCGCCACCGAGCCGCTCACCGACGAACAACTCGCGCGCATCGGCTGGAAGAATCGCCAGGGCATTTACGACACGCGCACGCAGCTCAATTATTTCCGCCTCACGAAGAACAACAACATCATTTTCGGCGGCCTGGTGAGCTATCACTTCGACGGCAATCCGGACCCGCAGCAGGACCAGCAGCGCGAAACCTATTACCGTCTCGCGCAGGCGTTCTACAAGACCTTTCCGCAACTCAGCGACGTGCGTTTCTCGCACGCATGGGGCGGCCCGATCGATTACTGCTCACGCGGCTCGGTGTTCGCAAAGCGCTATCTCGGCGACAAGGCGGTGTTCGTCGCGGGCTATACGGGTTTCGGCGTCGCGGCGAGCCGCTTCGGCGCGTTCATGGGCCTGAACATTCTGTTCGATCGCCAGAGCCCCGAACGCACGCTCGACATCGCCAATCAGAGCCCCACGTATATCCCGCCGGAGCCGGTGCGCTGGCTCGCCGCGAAGGTGACCTTCCATGCGTTCGATGGCGCCGATGCCGAAGGCGGCTGGAAGCGCGCCTGGATCAAGGGCATCAAGGCGATGGGTTTCCCCATGTAAGTGACGGCGGCGCAGCGGCATGTTCTCCAATACTTCCGATCTCGACCTGCGACTCGTGCGGGTCTTCCTGGCCGTCGTGGACGCGCGCGGCATCACCGCCGCCGAAGCCACGCTCGGCGTGCGGCAGTCCACCATCAGCTCACAGCTCTCGGCGCTCGAAGCGCGCGTGGGCTTCACGCTATGCGAGCGCGGACGCGGCGGCTTTCGTCTCACGTCGAAAGGCGAGCGCTTCGTGGCGTCGGCGCGCGCGTTGCTTTCGGCGACCTCGCAATTCGTCGCGCAGGTGCGTGACATCGATCGCAAGCTGGTCGGCACGCTGTCGATTGGTTTGATCGGTCAGGCCTCGCATGTGGAGAACGCGCGTCTCGCGGAAGCGATCGGCGCGTTTCGCAAGCGCGATCAGGCCGTGCGATTCGCCATGCGCGTCGCGCCGCCGCAAGAGCTTGAAGAAAGCCTCGTCAATCATCAGCTCGATCTGGCGATTGGTTACTTCTGGCATCGCGTGCCGGGGCTCGATTACACCGAACTCTTCAGCGAGCGCCAGGTGATCTGCTGCGGGCGCGGACATCCGCTCTTTCACGAAGCGCCCAACGTGACGCTCGACGATCTGCGCACGCACGACTGGATCTGGCGCAGCTATCCGGTGCCCGAGGAACTCGCGAGCATCGGCGAGCGCCAGGTCACGGCCATCGCGGACAGCATCGACGCGGCCACGGTGCTGATTCTCTCCGGCAGTCATATCGGCTATCTGCCCGAGCATCACGCGGAGCCGTTCGAGCAGCGCGGCCTGATACGCGTGCTCGGACGCACGGCCTTCGGCTTCGACGTGCCGCTACATCTGGCGACCAAACGCGGCACCGTCGACAAGCCCATCGTGCGGGCGTTTTGCGAGGATCTGCTCAGCGTTTATGGCGCACACGGCGGCGAACGCGCGGCGGCCTGAGAGGCGCTGCGTAGACGCTGTATCGCGCCCGCGTCGATACATTGGCCACGCATGATGTGAACGTTTCGAATACGCAATATGGCGCGCACTCGCGTGAATTAGAGTGACCGTCAAAGTGAAGACAGTGCATCGCATCGATGCGCAAGGAGTGAGACACATGGCTGACAACACGAGCATTACGCAGGTCGAAACATTCGGTTTCGAACGCATTCCCGACGTTTCGCGCTACGCGCGTCCCATCGATCTTTTCCGGCTGCTGTTCGGCGGCTGCAATACGTTTTCGACCTCGGTGCTGGGCGCGTTTCCGGTGCTCGTCGGGTTGTCGTTTCAGGCGAGCCTCTGGTCGATCGTGATCGGCGTGCTGGCGGGCACCTTCATGCTCGCGCCGATGAGTTCGTTCGGGCCGCGTAACGGCACCAGCGATCCGGTTTCGTCGGGCGCGCACTTCGGCATTCATGGCCGGATCGTCGGCTCGTTTCTCGCGCTGCTTACCTCGATTGCGTTCTTCTCGCTCGCGGTGTGGAGTTCGGGCGATGCGCTCGTCGGCGGCGCGCACAACATGGTGGGCGTGCCCGTGAACGGCTGGACGCTCGGCTCGGCTTATATGGTGTTCGCCGTGCTCGTGCTGGTCGTGTGCATCTACGGTTTCCGCTTCATGCTGTGGGTGAACAAGATCGCCGTGTGGGCCGCGAGTTTGATGTTCATTCTCGGCGCCTTCGCGTTCTCGAAGACCTTCGATATTCACTACGCTGGCACGCTGCAACAAGGCAGTGCGGGATTCTGGGCGGCCTTCATCGGCGCGACGCTGGTGGCGCTGAGCAATCCGGTGTCGTTCGCTTCGACGCTCGGCGACTGGGCGCGCTACATTCCCGAGACCATTCCGCGCCGCCGCGTGATGGGCGCCGTCTACGCCGCGCAGATCGCGACTTTCGTGCCGTTCTTCTTCGGCCTGGCGACGGCGACCATCATCGCCACGCACGCGCCGAGCTACATCACGTCCAACGATTATGTGGGCGGGCTGCTGGCCGTGTCGCCGCGCTGGTTCCTGTTGCCGATGTGCCTGATCGCGATTATCGGCGGCATGTCGACGGGCACGACCGCGCTGTACGGCACGGGCCTCGACATGTCGAGCATGTTCCCGAAGTTCCTCAACCGCGTGCGCGCCACGCTGCTGATTGGCACGCTCGCGATTGCGTTCATTTTCATCGGCCGCTTCGCGTTCAATCTGGTGGAAAGCGTGTCGACGTTCTCGACGCTCATCTGCACGTTCAGTTGCCCGTGGATGGCGATCATGGTGATCGGCTTCATGCAGCGCCGCGGTTTCTATCTCGCCGACGACCTGCAGGTCTTCAATCGCGGCGGTCGCGGCGGTCATTACTGGTTCACGCACGGCTGGAATCTGCGCGCAATGGGTGCGTGGCTGCCTGCTGCGTTCATCGGCCTGTCGTTCGTGAATTTGCCGGGTCAGTTCGTCGGTCCGCTCGGCTCGCTGGCGGGCGGCTGCGATCTGAGTGTGCCGATTTCATTCGCGGTCGGCGGCCTGCTGTATCTCGCGATGCTGCAGCTCTTTCCGGAACCGGATGCCGTGTATGGCCCGCAAGGCCGACGCTTCGTGCGCGGCACGCGTGTCGTGCGCGAAGAACGCAAAGAACACGAGAGCGTGCCTAATTTCGCGGCCAATCGCGAATACGCCGAGTAAGGATCTGAAGGCTGTTCACGAAGCGCGTGTGCGGCGTGCGTATCGAATGATGTAACCGCATCGAAAGACGCAGGCATGGCGCCTGCTTCGATAACACCAGTGCGAGCTTGCAGACTGGCCCCGTTTGATCGCCGCGTTGCGCGGCGTGGGGTGCAGCGCAGGCTCGCGTCCTTTTTGCGCAATTTTTTGCAACGGGCTGGTGATCGACCATGGAAGATTTTTTCAATCGACTGTTTCATTTGCAGCCTTCGCTGCTCGACTCGGCGACGCACGACGTCGTGCATCTGGTCGTGGCGGCGCTGATCCTCGCAGTGGGCTGGTGGATTTCGAATCGCGTGGCGCAACTGTCCGAGCACATGCTGGCGCGCTCGCACGCGGACCCGACGCTCGCACCGATGCTCGCGGGCATCATGGCGTGGGCCGTGCGCGTGATCGCGATCGTGGCCGCGCTCAGCGAAGTGGGCATTGCAACGGCGAGCGTGCTCGCAGCGCTCGGCGCGGCGGGTCTGGCCATCGGGCTCGCGCTGCAAGGCACGCTGCAGAACATCGCGGCGGGCATCATGTTGCTGTTTCTGCGGCCGTTTCGTGCGGGCGACGTGATCGAAGGCAGCGGCGCGGCGGCGGGCATCGTGCGCGAAGTGGGACTGTTCACGACGCGTATCGAGCGCGGCGACGGCAACGCCGTGTTCGTGCCGAACAGTCAGATCTGGAGCAATCCGGTCATCAACTACAGCAGCGGCGGCACGCAGCGCGTGGACGTGAGCATCGATCTCGCGCGGCGCGAACAGGTCGATCCGGCGATTGGCGCGCTCAAGAAAATGGTCGCCGACGAACCGCGCGTGCTGGCGGGCACGACGCTCGCACCGGCGATCGTCGTCGATCGTTATCCGGACGATGGCGGCGTGCGGCTGCGTATGAGCGTGTGGGTGCGCGATCCCGACGCGGCGTTTGCGACCGACGATCTGCGTGAACATGCGGGCGATGCGCTGGCCGCTGCGGGGATTGCGGTGAAGGGCGCGGCGAAGCCGCTTGAGCACGAAGAGGCGGACGCGGCGCTGTCTGATTCTTAAGCGCTCATTGCCGAATCACACGCGCCGTCAGGCCCATCGTCGCGAGCAGACACACACCGTGCAGCGCAGCGAGTAACACGAAAGCGGGCACGAAATGCTGTGACTGCGCGACCGACGTGTCGCGCATTGCAAGCGCGATACACAGCGAAATCATCGTGGTCGCGAGCGGGCCGCCGATGCGCTGCGCGATGTTCAACGCAGTGTTGGCCGTCGGCAGATTCGCTTTCGGCAACGAAGCATAAGCCGCCGAAATCGATGGCACGCTAATCGTGCCCTGACCGATTCCGGCGAGCACGAGACTCGCGAGCGCCCACGCCGTGGAGTACGTGTGCGCGGCCATCCACACGAACACGAGCGTCGACGCGCACGCCAGCAGCGCGCCGCCGGCAGCCAGCGCGCGGCAACCGAACTTCTGCGTCAACGGTCCGAGCACCGCAAACGCGGCCATCATGCCGACGCCCGTCGCCGCGAGCAGCGTGCCAGCCTGCGCCGCGCTCAGTCCGCACGCGAGAATCAGATACAGCGGCACGACCAGCTGGCGTCCGAACAGCATGCCGTTCGCGCAGCATTGCGTGACGGCGGCAATCGAAAAGACCCGCGTGGAGAAAATACGCACGTCGATGAGCGCGGCGTCGCGCTTGCGCAGCGAGTACGCGACGAATGCCGCGAGCAACAGCGCACCCGCGAGCACGCAGAGTTGTCCCTCGCCGCGCGCGGCGTTCTGCAAGCCATACACGAGCGCGACGAGGCCCGGCGAAATCAGCGCGAAGCCGAGGAAATCGAAGCTGCGCCGCGCGGGCGTATCTGCATCGTGCGGCAGCAAACGCCAGGCCATTGCCACACCGATCACACCAATCGGCACGTTGACGAAAAAGAGCCACGGCCATTCGGCGCGCGTGAGAATCGCGCCAGCCAGCATCGGACCGAGTATCGGCCCGAGCAGAATCGGCAGCGTGGCGTAACCCATCACGCGTTCGAGATGCTTGCCCGCGACGCGTCCGATCATCATCTGCGCCATCGGCACGAGGATGCCAGCGATCAGCCCCTGAAAGAGCCGCGCCGCGATCAGCGCGCTCATGCTGTGCGCGAGGCCGCACAGTGCCGAAGCGAACGTGAAGGTGGAAAAGCAGAACACGTACAGGCGTTTTGCGCCGACGCGGTCAACGAGCCAGCCGTTGAGCGGTAGCGTGAGCGCCATCGCCAGCAGGTAGCCGGTCACGATCCACTGCGCCGTGGCGAGACGCGCGTCGAGCGCGTGGCCGATGGTGGACAGCGACACGTTCACGAGCGTCGAGTCCATTTGCGACATGAACGAACCGAGCGACACCACCGCCGCGACTTTCCAGACGGCGGGAGCGATGCGGTCCGCCGCGGCGGGGCGTGAATGCGGGTCGGTCATGAGGCGTCGGGCGGGCGTGGGTTCGGATCAGCCGCAAGCATGACCATTTGCCGCGCGGCTGGCAAGTCCGTGTGCGCCTGCGGGCCGCGCCTGCGCGATGCCATTACAATGCCTCACTTCGACTCACTTCCGGTATTGCAACCGCATGCGCGCCATGAAATTCTTTCCCGCCCTCGCTCTCGCTACGCTCTCGATGACGGGCGCCACGCTCGCCTACGCGCAAGTCGCGGGTAACGCCGCGCAACAATCGTGTTCGTCGATCGGCACCGTCAGCGGCGTGGGCGGCGCGGCGTCGAGCATGAGCGAGTACCTCGCGCTGCCCGAGCGCGATCGCTACAAATACTTCTCGGATCATCAGATTCAGTGCGACGTGACCGACGATAGCCGCGCGAAGAATTGCGTGGGCCTCACGAATCTGCGCAACGATAAAGTCAGCATTTACGACGACAGCGACAGCGTGACGACCGCCGTGGTCGCGAAGATCGAACTGGAACACGGCACGTTTCCGGCGATCATCGTCGTGCGCAAGCAGGACATCAAGTGCGAAGACTGAGAGACGCGAACCGCGTTTAGCCGCCTGCGCTGAATGCTTCGAACCAGGGCCACGGAAAGATGCCGCGATCGTGGCCGTCGCTGAACACGAGTTGCACGCCGTAACCCATCGGCGCGATCTCGCGCACCGTGACATCGTCGGCGACATCGATGACGCCGCCCGCGAGACGCGTGCTTCTGCATGCCGAGCACGGACAGGCGCGCCGCAACGCGGCGTGCGCGAAACGCTGCACGTCGCCGTTCGGCCAGACCAGCGAGAGCGCGTCGCGCGCCTGGCGTAATTCGACCGGCGCGTTCACGGCGCACGTCCTTCGCGCTGTTGCAACGCGATGCGCACCGCTTTGCGCACTTCCGGATCGCGATCTTCGAGCGCCGCGCGCAACGGCGCGATCACCTCGGGGGTATCGAGTTCGCCGAGCGCCAGCGCGGCTTCCTTGCGCAAATTGCTGATCGAGTGGTCGAGCAGTACGATCAGGGCGGACGCGGCCTGCACATCGCCCATGCGGCCGAGTGCACGCGCGGCACGCAGGCGCACCTGCCAGTAATCGTCCGCGAGCGCAGTGATCAACGGATCGCGCGCGTGCGGCACGGGCAGCTTGCCGAGCGTGGTGGCCGCTTCCTCGCGAACCTGCCAGTCGGCGTCGCGCAGCGCATGCAGCAGGGCGTCGCCGAG
>NZ_JAAGPN010000105.1:0-237 GCF_017104805.1 Paraburkholderia sp. Ac-20347
TTCGCATCTGCTGCACATCGCACTGGACACGCATATGCAGTGTGACGTCAGTGGCGGTATCGTAAGCGTGTGCATGACGGGCACTCAGCGTACCGATACGAGATACGAAGTCACTAGCAGGCGTAACTCGCAGAAGTGATGGACACAGGTGACATTGCTAAGTGTGTATTGGTCTCTTTGCGAAACTCGTTTAACAGGGTCATTTAATGGAATATTTGTTGAATTTTTTTTTTTTTT
>NZ_JAAGPN010000106.1:0-28217 GCF_017104805.1 Paraburkholderia sp. Ac-20347
CCGAGCCTCCACCGCCCCGCGCGGCCGCCGCCGAACGTCAGGCCGCGCAGGCCGGTTCAACGGCCATCCAGTCGACCCAGCCCGCTCAGGCGCCGGTCCAGATCATGCGCGCCTCGACCGCCAGCGGCGCCTCGCCCGCCCCCACGCAATCGAACGACGACCCGATCGCACGCTTCGCGAACGGCTCGTACTGAACACGCCCTCGACGCGTCCCCACGCACACGCCGCCGGCTGACGCGGCATCCAGCCCGATTCGCCCTGGCCGGATGGCCAACGCGGCCTTTCGGCGGTTTCGTGCATCCGCCGCGTCTGCTATCGTTTTGGTACTGTTTTTGGACTTTTTCCGCAGCGAGGCAGCAATGGATCTCGGACTTGGCAACAAGGTGGTGCTGATCACAGGCGGTAGCAAGGGCATCGGGCTCGCCTGCGCCCGCGCGTTTGCGCAGGAAGGCGCGAAAGTCGCGATCGTGTCGCGCGATCCGGCCAATCTCGCGCGCGCCCGCGAGCAACTGGCCAGCGAAGGCCTGCACGTGCATCTCACGCGCGCCGACCTGCACGAGGCGCACAGCGCCGCCGACGTGGTCGAAGAAGTCTCCACGGCCGTCGGGCCCATCGACATCCTGATCAACAGCGCAGGCGCGGCCCGTCGCTACGACCCGGAACTGCTCGACGCCGAGGCTTTCAAGGCCACCATGGAAGCCAAATACTTCCCGTACATCTACCCGCAGCAGGAAGTGCTGCGCCGCATGGTGGAACGGATCAAGGCCGGCAAGGCGCTGGAACCGGGCGCGATTGTCAACATCATCGGCATGGGCGGCAAGTACGCGAGCGACATCCATATTGCGGGCGGCGCGGCCAACGCGGCGCTCATGCTCGCCACCGTGGGCCTCGCGCACTATCACGCGCGCTACGGCATCCGCATCAACGCGATCAATCCCGGCGCCACGCTCACGGAGCGCCTGCAGGAAGCCGTGAAACTCGAAGCGGGCCGCGAAGGCAGCAGCGCCGAAGAAACGCTCGCGCGCGGCGAGGCCAAGGTGCCGCTCGGGCGATACGCCAAACCCGAGGAGATCGCCGATGTCGCGCTGTTCCTGGCGAGCCGCCGTGCGAGCTACGTGACGGGCGCTCTCGTGCCGATGGACGGCTGCAGCACGCCCGTGATCTGACGCGATCTGAAGCGGCCCGGCAGCGCCGGCGGGCAAAAAAAACGGCGCCCGAAGGCGCCGTTTCGCAACACTGTAGCCAGACCGCTTACATCAGCCGATGGCCGAGCCACCAGCCTGCCGCGGCGAGCGTGGCCGAAGCCGGAATGGTCAGCACCCAGGCCCAGACGATGTTGCCCGCCACGCCCCAGCGCACGGCGCTGAGCTTTTGCGTCGCGCCCACGCCGACAATCGCGCCGGTAATCGTGTGCGTCGTCGACACGGGAATGCCGAGCCACGAAGCCGTGAAGAGCGTCAGCGCCCCGCCCGCTTCGGCGCAGAAACCGCCCACGGGCTTGAGCTTGGTGATCTTCTGGCCCATCGTCCGCACGATGCGCCAGCCGCCGAACAGCGTGCCGATACCCATCGACAGGTAGCAGCCGCCGATCACCCAGATGGGCGGCGCGTCCGAGCCGACCGCCGAGTAACCGGTTGCGATCAGCAGCATCCAGATGATGCCGATGGTCTTCTGCGCGTCATTGCCGCCGTGGCCGAGGCTATAGAGGCCCGCTGAAACCAGCTGGAAGCGCCGGAAACGCCGGTCGACCTTGCTTGGTGGTGTGCGGAAATACAGCCACGACACCAGCAGCATGAACAACGAACCGAGGATGAAACCGAGCAGCGGCGAAATGAAGATGAACGCCACGGTCTTCATGAGCCCGTCGAAATTCAGCGAGTGCCAGCCCGACTTGGCGAGCGCCGCGCCCACGAGACCGCCGATCAGCGCGTGCGACGAGCTCGACGGAATGCCGTAGTACCACGTCAGCACGTTCCAGCCGATCGCGCCCACCAGCGCGCCGAACACCACGTAGTGGTCGACGATATCGGGGTCGATGGTGCCCTTGCCCACCGTCTGCGCCACCTTCAGGTGGAAGACGAAATAGGCGATCACGTTGAACATGGCTGCGAACGCCACCGCTTGTTGCGGCTTGAGCACGCCGGTGGACACGACGGTGGCGATGGAATTCGCCGCGTCGTGAAAGCCATTCATGAAGTCGAAAATGAGCGCGATGGCGACGAGTGTCGCGACCACCCATAGCGCGAGTTGTATCGAATGCATCGTGATGGGCTCAGGCGTTCTCTAGCACGATGCCTTCGATGATGTTCGCGACATCCTCGCACTTGTCGGTGATCGATTCGAGCAGCTCGTAGATCGCCTTCAGCTTGATCAGATTCTTGACGTCGTCTTCCTCGCGGAAGAGCTTCGAGATCGCGCCGCGCAGCAGGCGGTCAGCGTCGGACTCGAGGCGGTCGATGTCTTCACATGCTTTCAGGATCTCGCGCGCCTGCTTCATGTCGGAGAGCAGCGCGACCGCTGCCTGCACACGCTCGGCGGACGCCGTGACCACGTGCGCAAGTTCGCTCGCCTCGGCCGTCACGGCCTGCACGTCGTACAGCGAAATGGCGGTGGCGACGTCTTCCATGAGGTCGAGACAGTCGTCCATCGTCGTGATGAGCTTGTGAATCTCGTCGCGGTCCAGCGGCGTGATGAAAGTCTTGTGCAGCAAGTCGATGCACTCGTGCGTCAGCTTGTCAGCGGCCTTTTCGGCGCTCTGCACGGTTTGTTTGTGGACTTCTGCGTCAGCCAGATTGTCGATCAGGAGCTCGAGCTCACGGCCAGCGGAAACGATGCACTTCGCGTGCGCATTGAAGATTTCGAAGAACTTGCCCTCGGTGGGCATGAATCGACCGAACATTGGGATCCCGGTAATTGGTCTCGGATTGCCGTCACAAAACGGCAAGATAGCCGTCATAAAACGGCAATATTGTAACGTCAGGAGGAAAGAGCCGCACTTGTCGACGGACACGGCAGCGGCATTTGCGCCACTATTGCGCATAAGCCGCCCACCGCGTCTTGACAGTTCAGCCGACGCCCTTACTCGCTGCCGTAGAAGGTTTGCGCGCCGGCAAAATTGTCGAACTTCGTGTATTGCCCATGGAACGTGAGGCGAACGGGCCCGATCGGACCGTTACGCTGCTTGCCGATGATGATCTCGGCGGTGCCCTTGTCGGGGCTGTCCGGGTTGTACACTTCGTCGCGATAAATGAACAGGATCACGTCCGCGTCCTGTTCGATTGCGCCCGATTCACGCAGGTCCGACATCACCGGACGCTTGTTCGGACGCTGTTCGAGGCCGCGATTCAGCTGCGAGAGCGCGATCACGGGCACATCGAGTTCCTTGGCCAGGCTCTTGAGCGAACGCGAAATTTCTGAAATTTCGGTCGCGCGGTTTTCGCCGCTGCCCGAACCGCTCATCAGCTGCAGGTAGTCGATGATGATGAGGCCGAGCTTGCCGCACTGGCGCGACAGACGCCGCGCGCGGGAGCGCAGTTCCATCGGGTTCAGACCGCCGGTTTCGTCGATGAAGATCTGCGCCTCGCTCATTTTCTGCACGGCGTGCGTGAGCTTCGGCCAATCTTCGTCGGTCAGACGGCCCGTGCGCATGCGGTGCTGGTCGAGGCGCCCCACCGAACCGAGCATACGCATGATGAGCTGCGTGCCCGGCATTTCCATCGAGAACACCGCGACCGGCAGACCGTATTCCACGGCCACGTATTCGCCGACGTTCATCGAGAACGCGGTCTTACCCATCGACGGACGGCCTGCGACGATGATCAGCTCGCCGCCGTGCATGCCCGAGGTCATGCGGTCGAGGTCGATGAAGCCCGTGGGCGTGCCCGTCACGTCGCTCGGATTGGCCGTGTGGTAAAGCGTGTCGATACGCTCCACGACCTGCGTGAGCAGCGGCCCGATTTCGAGGAAGCCCTGGGTGCCGCGCGCGCCGTCTTCGGCGATCGAGAACACCTTGGCCTCGGCCTCGTCGAGCAGCTGCCGCACTTCCTTGCCCTGCGGGTTGAAGGCGTCGGAGGAAATTTCGTCGGCGACCGACACGAGGCGGCGCAGCACCGCGCGATCGCGCACGATTTCCGCGTAGCGGCGGATGTTCGCGGCGCTCGGCGTGTTCTGTGCCAGCGCGTTGAGGTACGCGAGACCGCCCACGTCCTCGGCCTTGCCCGAGGTGCCGAGCGATTCGAACACGGTCACCACGTCGGCGGGACGCGCGGACGAGATCAGACGGCCGATATGCTCGAAGATCAGGCGGTGATCGTAGCGGTAGAAGTCGCTTTGCGAGAGGAAGTCGGCAATCCGGTCCCAGGCGCCGTTATCCAGCAGCAGGCCGCCGAGCACCGATTGTTCGGCTTCGATCGAATGCGGCGGGACTTTCAGCGACTCGAGTTGGGGATCTTTCGGAGCGTTCATGGAGGGCAATTATCGGACAGCGGACGGGCGCTCACAAGCTTCAAAAAGTGCAACAACGCATGCGACAAGCGAGTGCGATGAGCGCGCAACAAAAAAGGCAGAAGCCCTGCGGCTCCTGCCTTTCTTGTTCTTTGCGACGTAGAACGGCGCGAACACACGGTCCGTGAGGACCGCATGCGTGCTTAGGCGTGTTCGCCCAGCACCGACACCGTGATGTCGACGAGCACGTCCGTGTGCAGCGAAACTTGCACCGGGTGATCGCCAACGATCTTCAGCGGGCCTTCCGGCAGACGCACTTGCGCCTTTTCCACTGCGAAGCCTTGCTTCGTGAGCGCTTCGGCGATGTCCGCGTTCGTGACCGAACCGAACAGACGGCCGTCGACGCCGGCCTTCTGGCCGATCTGAACGGACAGGCCGCTCAGCTTCTCGCCTTCGCCTTGGGCAGCTGCCAGCTTTTCAGCGGCGGCCTTTTCGAGTTCAGCGCGGCGAACTTCGAATTCAGCGATTGCGTCCTTCGTTGCACGGCGAGCCTTCTTGTTCGGGATCAGGAAGTTACGTGCGTAACCGTCCTTCACCTTGACGATGTCGCCGAGGTTGCCCAGGTTGACGACTTTTTCCAGAAGAATGATCTGCATTCTATTGCTCCTTGTAGCGTCGTCTTATTAGGCCTTGTGCTGGTCGGTGTACGGCATCAGCGCGAGGAAACGCGCGCGCTTGATAGCCGTGTCCAGCTGACGCTGATAGTGGGCCTTCGTACCCGTCAGACGAGCCGGCGTGATCTTGCCGTTTTCGCCGATGAAGTCCTTCAGCGTTTCGATGTCCTTGTAGTCGATCTGATCGACGCCTGCAGCCGTGAAGCGGCAGAACTTCTTGCGCTTGAAGAGCGGGTTTTGCTGTTGACGACGCTTGTCGAATTTCTTACCAGTCGGGCGGGGCATGATTAGTCCTTTCCTGTACCTTGCATTTCGGTGATGTGAAACACCAGGGTTCGCGCGTTGCGGTGCTTTTTCGCCAGAAAACCGGTGAAGAGCGCTTCCACGCCCATCTCGCAGCTTTCGACCAGACCGCAGGCCTTGCCTGCCGCCACCGCGGGCATCGTGAGCTCGACGAATCGGGGAATGCCCGCTTCGACGACCTCCGTGCGATGCTGCAACGTGACGCTGGCAATCGGAACGCCGGCGGGTGTGTACCGCACCGGTTCGCGTTCGACGACGCTAGCCGTGAGTTGCAGCCTGTTCACGCAGTGTGCTTAAGCAAGTGAGCTCGAATCCTGATGGCTTGTGTAATTAAGCCTGCGCTTCGGTCGGCTGAGCAGCCGCCTTCTTGGCTTCTTCGCGCTGCACTTCCTTCATCATCGGCGACGGGCCGGTTTCGGCCTTCTTCATCTTGACGATGAGGTGACGCAGCACAGCGTCGTTGAACTTGAACGCGTGTTCGAGTTCGTCGAGCGTGGTCTGGTCGCATTCGATGTTCATGCAGACGTAGTGAGCCTTCGCGAGTTTCTCGATCATGTAGGCCAGTTGACGACGGCCCCAGTCTTCGATGCGGTGGATCTGGCCGCCGTGCGACGTGATCGTGCTCTTGTAACGCTCGATCATCGCGGGCACTTGCTCGCTTTGATCGGGGTGCACGATGAAGACGATTTCGTAATGACGCATATTCACTCCTTGTGGATTAAAGCCACCCGGGCGTCGGAACCGGTGCGGCAAGTGAGAAGCCGAAGATTGTAGCGCGCCTAGGCTACGCGCGCAAGCCAAATCATGCAGCGACGTGCTGAATCGGGCGTGTTTTCAAGGACTTGCGCGGGCCGCCTGGCATGGCGGCACGCGCTGAGCGGGTGCGAAGCTGGCCCAAAGCGCATATAAAACAGATGCAAAGCGGCGAAAAACGCGCCCTAGCCTCCGCTTCCGCCGCCCGCGAGCCGGGCGTCGAGCGCGGCGCGCAGGCCGACGAGCGCATCCGGCCCGGCATCGGTGACGGCCCACCAGGTCATGCCGCCCGCCTGCCAGTGTGCGAGCGCGTAGCCGTCGTCGCGCGGCGGCGCGGCGGCGTCCGTCTGCGGCCCGGACGCGCCCGGCGGGAACACGTAGACGTCGATCACGTGCTTGCGGAAGCGGTACACCAGCACCGCGACGCGCTCGCGCCCCACATAGTCGAGCCGGCCGCCCACGAGCGGAAAGCCCTGCGCGGCGAGATCCTCGACCGGCGGCGCGTAGTCGATGCGGCCGTTGAACCACGGCTTCACCGTATGGCGATCGGTCGAGATCACGTCGAGATCGCGGCCCGAGATCTGCGCGCGCACGTGGCTCGCCACAAGTTCGTCGACGAATGCGTCCGATGCGACCGGTTGCCGCAGATGCAACGCCACGACGACGCCCAGCGCACACAGCGCGAGCACGCCCACAGTCGACCAGGCGAAAGCCGGGGCGCGCGCACCTGATGCGTTACCTGTGCCGCCGGAAGCGCCGCCCGCGCCGCCGAAGCCACCGAACCCACCGAAAGACGGCCACTTCCAGCCCGCCAGCCAGCCCGATTTCCCGCTGGCCGCAGACGGCGATTGCGGAGCGCGCGCGGTGCGCACGTCATCGTCGGGGATACGTGGAGCGGGTTCCGGGCTCGCTGCTTCTAGCGGCGGCAGCGCCGCCACGATGCGCGCGGCCAGTCCCGACGGCGCGCGATGATAAGGCGCAACGCGCGCCGCCCGCGAAATCGCCTGCGCGGCATCGGCCGCCTCGCGGCACTGCGCGCAGCCGTCCAGATGCTCGCGCACGCGCCATTCGTCGGCGGCGGAAAGTTCTCGATCGACGCTCGCATCGAGCAGCGGGCGCGCTTCATCACAGTTCATCTGGCGCCTCCGTCGTGCGGCTCACCGTGGAATTCGAGGTCGGCGCGACCCCGGGCGACATCGACGGCACAGCACTTCCGCCGTCGACGGCCGGCTCCTCTCGGAACCGGCCGTCTGGCCCCCGGCCGGATGGTCTCCACGCCTTGCTGTTGCCCCCGAAATCGGTCTTGCCGTCCTGCCTTGCGGATATCGGCGATGACGGCGGCATCTGCGTCTGCGCGCAGCCTTTCGCGCCATCGGCCGCACCCCGCTCGTGCTGCACCGCCAGCATCGCCGCGAGCCGTTTGCGGCCGCGCGACAGACGCGACATCACCGTCCCGACCGGCACGTCGATGACCATGGCGATCTCGCGGTAGCCCATTTCCTCCAGCTCGCGCAGCACCAGCACTTCGCGATACTCGACCGGCAGACGCTGCAGCGCGTCCTGCACGCGGCGCGCGTCCTCGGCGCGGATCGCGAGCGTTTCCGGATCGACACTGCCCGTTTCCCAGCCATCGGGCGGCGTGTCGTCGCGCAGCTCGTCGAACGGCGCGACTTCCTCCGCGCCCGCGCGTCGCCGCCATTCGTCGTACCAGACGCGCCGCACGATCGCGAGCAGCCACGGCCGCGCCTGATCGCCGCGAAACGTATCGAAGAAGCGGAACGCGCGCAAAAACGCGTCCTGCACGATGTCCTCGGCGTCGCCGGGATTGCGCGACAACCAGCGCGCGAGGTTGTACGCGGCGTCCAGATGCGGCAGCGCCAGCGCCTGAAAGCGCGCATTGCGCGCCCGCGCGTCCGGCACATCCTGTGCGTCGCGCTGCGTCTCGCCGTGCTGCCCGTTCGCGGTTTCGCCCACGTCGTCCCCTTGCGCCCTCGTGCGCCACCTTCATGCCAACGTTCGTCTCACATCGGCATGACTGGCTTCACGGGCAGTTTATTCCCGCCAATCGCCCGCGAAATCAAAAATAAATCGGGAATGGAACGACGCCGAAACCGGTATGGCAGTCACGCGTCGAGGCAAAGCCGGCGCGCCCCACCATCCACGAGGAGATCGACATGCCGACCACCCCCGCGCCGCTTTCCCGGCGACATTTCCTGAAGCTGGCCGCGCTCGGCGGCGGCGCCGTGTTCGCCTCGGCGCTGCCCGGCTGGGCCTCGGGCCAGGCGGCCGGCCACGCCGACTTTTTCTTCGTCCAGCTCTCCGACGCCCACTGGGGTTT
This sequence comes from Paraburkholderia sp. Ac-20347, assembly GCF_017104805.1. Lineage (NCBI taxonomy): Bacteria > Pseudomonadati > Pseudomonadota > Betaproteobacteria > Burkholderiales > Burkholderiaceae > Paraburkholderia > Paraburkholderia sp. Ac-20347. Next base: position 8,512 of record NZ_JAAGPN010000106.1, read on the forward strand.
CGAAGGCCCGGCCATCAATCCGGATGCGAAAGGCACGCTGCCCAAGGCGATCGCCGCCGTCAACGCGCTGCCCGCCACGCCCGATTTCGTCGTCTTCACGGGCGACCTCACGCACACGACCGACGATCCGGCCGTGCGCCGCGCGCGCATGCGCGAGTTCCAGCAGATCGTCGCGGGACTGCGCGTGAAGCCGCTCTATCTGATGCCCGGCGAGCACGATGCGAGTCTCGACAACGGCGAGGCGTTTCGCGAGATCTTCGGCGCGACGCACTACACCTTCGATCATCGCGGCGTGCATTTCGTGGTGCTCGACAACGTCTCCGACCCGGCGGGCCGTATCGGCGACGCGCAACTCGCCTGGCTCGCCGACGATCTCGGCCGCCAGCCCGAGGACGCGCGCATCGTCGTCTTCACGCACCGGCCGCTGTTCGATCTCGCGCCGCAATGGGACTGGGCGACGCGCGACGGCGCGCAGGCCATTGCGCTGTTGCAGAAGCACGCGAACGTCACGGTGTTCTACGGCCACATTCATCAGGAGAACCACACGATGACGGGATCGGTCTCGCATCACGCCGCGCGTTCGCTGATGTTCGCGCTGCCCGCGCCGATGTCGCAGCCCAAGCGCCTGCCGGTGCCGTGGGACGCGGCCGCGCCGTACAAGGGACTCGGCTGGCGCAGCGTCGATGTCGATGGCGCGCCAGGCGCGTTTGCGCTGACCGAGGTGCCGATCCGCGAGATCGGGTGAACGCTGTCACGGGACCGAAGCGCACAGAACGCGCACACGAAGCACACACAATCAGGAGACCAACCATGCTGAAACTTCATCGTTTGCGCGCCCGCGAACCGCGCCTTGCGCGCCGCCGCTGGCTCGCGCTCGCGGCCGCCACGATGGGCGCGGGCGCGCTGTTGCGCGTGGACGCGCAGGCCGCGCCGCGCGTCATCAAGGTTCACGCGCGCCGCTTCGTGTTCACGCCCGACCATATCGCGCTCGCACCGCACGAAAGCGTGGTGTTCGAGCTGACGTCGCAAGACACGACGATGGGCTTTTCGATTCCGCAATACGGCGTGCGCGCCGACGTGCCGCCCGGCAGCGTCGTCAAGCTCGCGGCCACGGCGGGCGACGCGGGCACGGTGCAGTTTCTCTGCGACATCTTCTGCGGCTCGGGCCACGAGACGATGAACGGCGTGATCACGGTCGGGTAAGCAAAATCGCGGATCGGCGACTCAAACGACGTCGGTCCAATATCCGGGCCGCGAATAGATCGCCTTCAGATAATCGATGAAATAGCGCACCTTGGCCGGCACATAGCGCTGCTGCGGATACACGGCGAGGATGTCGTAATCGGGCAGCGCGTACTCGTCGAGCACGGTTTCCAGTTCGCCGCGCGCGAGCTGCGCGTCGATCTCCCAGGTCGAACGCCAGCCGAGCCCCAGCCCTTCCGTCACCCAGCGGTGCAGCAACTCGCCGTCGTTGCAGTCGAGATTGCCGCCCACGCGCACAGTCGCGAGCTTGCCGTTGCGGCGGAAATACCAGCCGCGATTCTGTCCGCCTTGCAGATTGAACGCGAGGCAATTGTGGTTCGGCAGATCTTCGAGCGATTTCGGCCGGCCGTACTTGCGGAAATAGTCCGGCGTGCCGCACACCACGCGCCGGTTCGAGGCGAGCTTCACGGCGACGAAATTCGGATCGACCGAGCCGCCGATGCGAATCGACAGGTCGTAGCCCTCGCGCACCAGATCGACCACGCGGTCGGTCAGATTGAAGGACACCTGCAACTCGGGTTTGTCGGCGAGAAATTCGGGTGCGAGCGGCGCGACGTGCTTGCGCCCGAACGCGGCGGGGGCCGAAACGATCAGATGCCCGTTCACCACGCGACGCCCCACCGACAGCTCGTTCTCCGCCTGCTCCCATTCCGCCAGCAGCCCGCGGCAGCGCTCCAGAAACGCGGCGCCTTCCTCGCTGACCACCAGCCGCCGCGTCGAGCGGTATATGAGTTTCACGCCGAGGCGCTTTTCGAGCGCGTCGATCCGGCGGCCAAGAATCACGGGCGACACGCCCTCCTCCAGCGCCGCCGCCGCGAGACTGCCCGCCTCCGCGACGCGCACGAAGGTCTCGATCTGCTTGAAGCGATCCATCGTCTGTCTCCTTCCGGTTCTCTCGTCGCCCGGTCATTCCATACTTTTTGTATCGAAATAAGCGACCCGGACTGATCTTATCAAACCTTTCCTGCAAGCCTACAGTGACCCTCAAGCGCTGTATCCCTCGGCCTGTTCAGGCCGCCGCGACATTCAGGAGACATTTCATGGCCAAAATGAGAGCCGTCGACGCCGCCGTGCTGGTGCTCGAAAAAGAAGGTATCGACACCGCGTTCGGCGTGCCGGGCGCCGCCATCAATCCGTTCTACTCGGCGCTCAAGAAAGCCGGCGGCATCACGCACGTGCTGGCGCGCCACGTCGAGGGCGCCTCGCACATGGCCGAAGGCTATACGCGCGCCGCGCCGGGCAATATCGGCGTGTGTATCGGCACCTCGGGCCCGGCGGGCACCGACATGATCACCGGCCTCTACTCCGCCCAGGCCGACTCGATTCCGATCCTCGCGATCACGGGCCAGGCGCCGCGCGCGCGTCTTTATAAGGAAGACTTCCAGGCCGTCGATATCGAATCGATCGCCAAGCCCGTCACCAAATGGGCCGTGACCGTGCGCGAGCCGGCGCTCGTGCCGCGCGTGTTCCAGCAGGCGTTCCATCTGATGCGCTCGGGCCGTCCGGGTCCGGTGCTGGTCGACATGCCGATCGACGTGCAGCTCGCTGAAATCGAATTCGACATCGACACCTACGAACCGCTGCCGGTCTACAAGCCGAAGGCGACGCGCAAGCAGATCGAAGCCGCGCTCGAACTGCTCAACGCGAGCGAGAAGCCGCTGATCGTGTCGGGCGGCGGCGTGCTCAACGCGGCGGCCGAAGATCTGCTCGTGCAGTTCGCCGAAACCGTGGGCGTGCCCGTGATTCCGACGCTGATGTCGTGGGGCGCCATCGCCGACGACCATCCGCTGATGGCCGGCATGGTCGGGCTGCAAACCTCGCATCGCTACGGCAACGCAACGATGCTCGCCGCCGACTTCGTGCTCGGCATCGGCAACCGCTGGGCCAACCGCCATACGGGCAGCGTCGAGGTCTATACGAAGGGCCGCAAGTTCGTGCACGTGGATATCGAGCCGACGCAGATCGGCCGCGTGTTCGGTCCGGATCTCGGCATCGTCTCGGATGCGAAGGCAGCGCTCGAACTGTTCGTCGAAATCGCGCAGGAATGGAAGGCCGCGGGCAAGCTCAAGGATCGCAGCGCGTGGGTGGCCGACTGCCAGCAGCGCAAGGCCACGATGCACCGCAGGACGCATTTCGACAACGCGCCGATCAAGCCGCAGCGCGTCTACGAAGAAATGAACAAGGCGTTTGGCCGCGACACCTGCTACGTGAGCACGATCGGTCTTTCGCAGATCGCGGGCGCGCAGTTCCTGCACGTCTACAAGGCGCGCAACTGGATCAACTGCGGCCAGGCCGGCCCGCTCGGCTGGACGATTCCGGCGGCGCTGGGCGTGCGCGCGGCCGATCCGTCGCGCCCGATCGTGGCGCTCTCGGGCGACTACGACTTCCAGTTCATGATCGAGGAACTGGCCGTGGGCGCGCAGTTCAAGCTGCCCTATGTGCACGTGCTCGTGAACAACTCGTATCTGGGCCTGATCCGCCAGGCGCAGCGCCAGTTCGACATGGACTTCTGCGTGCAGCTTGCGTTCGAGAACATCAACGCGCCGGAAGTGAACGGCTATGGCGTCGATCACAAGACCGTGGTCGAAGGTCTCGGCTGCAAGGCGCTGCGCGTGTTCAAGCCCGAGGAGATTGCACCGGCGCTCAAGCAGGCGCAATCGATGGCCGCGGAGTTCAGCGTGCCGGTGGTCGTCGAGGTGATTCTCGAACGCGTGACCAATATTGCAATGGGCGCCGAGATCGACGCGATCAACGAGTTCGAGGAACTCGCCGACAAGCCGGAACACGCGCCGACCGCAATCGCTCTGCAATCCTGATGATTCGGCGAAACCGTATTCGCCGTACCGCCGTAGTGTTTGTGTAGTGCTTCCAGCCGCTTTTCGCGCTCAGCCCTGATGCGCGAAAGGCGGACGCTCCCACCCTGACCGACCCGCGAGACACTCATGCCGAAATTCGCTGCGAACCTCACCATGCTGTTCAACGAAGTACCGTTCCTCGACCGCTTTGCCGCGGCCGCCGAGGCGGGCTTCGATGCCGTGGAATTCCTGTTTCCGTATCCGTACAAGGCCGCCGAACTCGCCGAGCGCCTGAACGCGCACGACCTCAAGCTCGTGCTGCACAACCTGCCGGCCGGCAACTGGGAAGCCGGCGAGCGCGGCATCGCCTGCCTGCCCGATCGCAAGGGCGAATTCAAGGAAGGCGTGGGACGCGCGATCGAGTACGCCCGCGCGCTGCGCGTGCCGCAACTGAACTGCCTCGTCGGCATTCCGACGGCGGGCGTCGATCGCGATACCGCGCTCGCGACCATCGTCGAGAACCTGCGCTACGCGGCGGGCGAACTGAAGCGCGAAGGCATCCGCCTGCTGGTCGAGCCGTGCAACAGCTACGACATTCCGGGCTTCGCGCTGAACCGTTCGGCCGAAGCGCTCGGCGTGATCGAACAGGTCGGCTCGGACAATCTGTTCCTGCAATACGACATCTATCACATGCAGCGCATGGAAGGCGAACTCGCCGCGACCATCAAGAAACAGTTCGCGAAGATCGCTCACATCCAGCTCGCCGACAACCCCGGCCGCAATGAGCCGGGCACGGGCGAGATCCACTATCCGTTCCTGTTTGATCTGCTCGATTCGCTCGGCTACGAGGGCTATATCGGCTGCGAATACAAGCCCAAAGCGGCCACCGTCGACGGCCTCGGCTGGTTGCGCAGCGCGCAGCAACGCGCCGCCGAACTCGCCTGATTTCACGCAGCGCCGACGTTCGCGCCGCGCGTAACGCACGCATCGACTTATCGAACCGCATTCGACTCAACTGGAGACAACACAGATGGCAAAGATTGGTTTTATCGGCCTCGGCATCATGGGCGCGCACATGGCGCGCAACCTTCTGAAGGGCGGCCACACGCTGGCCGTCAACGGCAAGTATCCGGTGCCGGACGATCTGCGCACGCAGACGACCGTGGTCGCCGATTCGACCGCCGTCGCGCAGGCTTCGGACATCGTGATCGTGATGGTGCCCGACACGCCCGACGTGCAAAACGTGCTGTTCGCCGACGACGGCGTGGCCAAGGGTCTTTCGGCCGGCAAGCTCGTGATCGACATGAGCTCGATCTCGCCGCTCGAAACGCAGCAGTTCGCGAAGCAGATCAACGCGCTCGGCTGCGATTATCTCGACGCGCCAGTCTCGGGCGGCGAAGTCGGCGCGCGCGACGCGACGCTCTCGATCATGGTCGGCGGCCCGGAAAAGGCCTTCAACCAGGCCAAGCCGCTGTTCGAGATCATGGGCAAGAACATCTCGCTCGTCGGCGACAACGGCGCGGGCCAGACGACCAAGGTCGCGAACCAGATCATCGTGGCGCTGAACATCGAAGCCGTGGCCGAAGCGCTGCTGTTCGCCGCGCGTTCGGGCGCCGATCCGGAGCGCGTGCGCAAGGCGCTGATGGGCGGTTTCGCGTCGTCGCGCATTCTCGAAGTGCACGGCGAGCGCATGACGAAGCGCACGTTCAATCCGGGCTTCCGCATCGAACTGCACCAGAAGGACCTGAATCTCGCGATCGACGGCGCGCGCAAGCTGGGCATCGCCCTGCCGCATACGGCGAGCGCGCAGCAGCTTTTCAGCGTGTGCGCGGCGAACGGCGGCAAGGCGTGGGATCACTCGGCGATGATCCGCGCACTCGAAATCATGGCGAACTTCGAAATCGCGCAGGCGCCGGAAGCGCAGGCGAAGGCCGCGTAAGCGGCGCTAAACGTGGCGCAAGCCGCTGTAGCGATGGACGAAGCGGCGATGCGTGCGGGCAAAGCACACGCATCGCATCGCATCGCCGGTTCAGTCCAGCGGCGTTCGAACGATAAGAAACACATTCACGTATTCGCAGATTCAGGCTGGCGCGACAAACGAAACAAACAAGACAAACGCGACAGCCATCGGTGGGGCGCTTCGTGGCGGCGGCAACCGCTGCGAGGCAAATCGGTGCCGCTCTGGGCTGAGGGCGGCCAGTGGGGTCCGAAAGCGGCACTCGGCGACGACGGGGAAGCCTTGGTCGGTCAGACGTCGTCTCCGGGTGTCCGCCTGTCGGATGAGCGCGCCTTGCGCTCGCTGCGCTTGTTGCACTTGTTGCACTCCGCTCACTGCCCGCGCGCAACGCCTGCGCGGCATTTCACAATCTTTTACCTCCTCGCGCTGGACGCGTTCGCGTCCGCGTTTCTAGAATCGTGCTTTCATTCGTGTGTCACGCCGGCAGCGCAAGGTTGAACGCGCAGGTTATCGGGCAACCGGCTGCGAACTGGCTGCGTGGTCACTCAATCAACCCCCAGCACGTGAGGAGTGTGATCGATGGGCATTATCAATTTCATCAAGGAAGCCGGCGAAAAACTGTTCGGCTCGGCCTCCGCGCCGGCGCAAGCCGCTGAACCCGCCGCCGCACCGGCTGCGAATCTCGCGGACCTGAACCAGAAGGCCGGCGACGCGATCGCGGCCTATATCCGCTCGCAGGGCCTCGACGCCGACAATCTCGGCGTGACCTACGACGGCGTCTCGCACACCGTGACCGTCACGGGCAACGCCGCCGATCAGCCCACCAAGGAAAAGATCCTCGTGGCCGCGGGCAACGTCCAGAACGTCGACAAGGTCGACGACCAGCTGACCGTCACGAATCCCGCGCCGGAAGCGCAGCACCACACGGTGGTCGCGGGCGACAACCTCTGGAAGATCGCCGAAAAGTACTACGGCAGCGGCGCGAAGAACGACGTCATCTTCCAGGCCAACACGCCGATGCTCAAGAGCCCGGACAAGATCTATCCGGGTCAGGTGCTCGTGATTCCGCCGCTGCAGTAAAACCCGCGGCCGGAACGGAAACGGGCCTTGCGGAGCGATCCGCAAGGCCCGTTTTTCATGCTGAGTCTCGTGCTGCGCGGTCTGCGATCAGTACGTATCGAACACGCGCTGCAAGGCGTCCTTCTGCGTGCTGCCCGCGGCCAGCGCGAGCATCAGCAGCAAACGCGCCTTGTACGGGCTCAGCGTGCCCGCCGAGACGAAGCCGAGCGCATCGTCCTTCGCCGCGCCGTTGTGCATCACGTGACCCGAACCCACGCGCGAAGCGCGCACCACGGCCACACCTCGCGCGACCGCGTCGGCGAGCGCCTGCTGGAGCGTGGCGTGGATCGAACCATTGCCCGTGCCCGCCACGACGATGCCGCGCACGCCCGCGCTCACGAGCGCATCCACGGCAATGCGCGAGACGCCCGCATAACTCGTGACGATCTCGACCGGCGGCCACTGCGCCGCGTCGTCAACCACCGCGAACGGCGTACCGAGCGTATGCGGGCGCAGCGCGCGGCGCTGGAAGTCCACGCGGCCGTCCTGCACCCAGCCCAGCGCACCGATTTCCGGCGACTGGAACGCATCGACGGCATAGGTGCTGATCTTCGCGACGTCGCGCGCGCAATGCATGCGGTTGTTGAACGCGACGAGCACGCCCTGCCCGGCCGCCTCGCCGCTCGCCGCGACCGTCACGGCGTTGAGCAGATTGAGCGGACCGTCGGCCGACAGCGCGGACGCCGGGCGCATCGCCGCCGTGAGGATCACCGGCTTGGCGCTCTTCACGGTCAGATGCAGCAGATAGGCGGTTTCTTCGAGCGTGTCGGTGCCGTGCGTGATCACCACGCCGTCGATGTCGTCATCGGCGAGCAAGGCGTTCACGCGCTGCGCGAGCGTGGTCCAGAGCGCGAACGACATGTCCTTGCTGTCGACGCTCGCGACCTGCTCGGCGTGGATCTGCGCGACGGCGTCGAGGCCCGGCACGGCGGCCAGCAATTGCGCCACGCCGATCACGCCGGCCTGATAGCCCGCGGTATTGGCCGCGTCGGGCGCGGAACCGGCGATGGTGCCGCCCGTGGCGAGCACCGCGATGCGCGGCAGCGCCGAAGCGCCGGCCGCGTTCTGGGAGGAAGAAGAGGTAGTCATGGCGGCGATTTTAAGCGATCCGACTGCCGCCGCCATCTGGCCCGTTGCTCGGGCCAATCAACACGCCTCAGACCACTTCGCGCAACTGGCTCGCGATCTGCTGCTCGGTCAGTTGCGGCGCGAACATCTCGATCAGCCGGTACGCGTACTGACGCAGGAACGCGCCCTTGCGCAGACCCACGCGCGTCGTGCTCGCCTCGAACAGATGCTGGGTGTCGAGCGCGACCAGTTCGCTGTCGCGCTTCGGATCGTAGGCCATCGCCGCGACCACGCCCACGCCCATGCCGAGTTCGACGTAGGTCTTGATCACGTCCGCGTCGATGGCGGTCAGCACCACGTCGGGCACCACGCCCGCTTTCGCGAACGCCTGGTCGATGTGCGAACGGCCCGTGAAATCCTGGTCATAGGTGATGATCGGATATTCGGAGATGTCTTCGAGCGTGAGATTCTCGCGGCCCACGAGCGGATGCGTCTTCGGCACGACCACCACGTGATGCCACGAATAGCACGGGAACGTCACGATATCGGGGAAACGATCGAGCGCTTCGGTCGAGATGCCGATATCGGCCTCGCCATTGATGATCATCTGCGCGATCTGCTGCGGATTGCCCTGGCGCAGCGCCAGATGCACCTTCGGGAACACCTCGCGGAACTGGTGCACGACCTTCGGCAGCGCGTAGCGCGCCTGCGTGTGAGTCGTCGCCACGACGAGGTGGCCGCTGTCCTGATCGGCGAACTGGCGCGCCACGCGACGCAGGTTCTCCGCGTCGAGCAGCATGCGCTCGATCAGCTGATGCACGGCCTTGCCCGGCTCCGTGAGACCCGTAAGGCGCTTGCCGCGTCGAATGAAAATGTCGACGCCCAGCTCGTCCTCCAGATCCTTGATCTGCTTCGACACACCCGACTGCGACGTATACAGCACGTTCGCCACTTCGGTCAGGTTCATGTTCTGCCGCACGGCCTCGCGCACGAAACGCAACTGCTGAAAATTCATGTTCTTCTCTCCGGAACTGCCGACCGTTTATTGATGTTTTTAGTGTAGTGGATGCGCGGCCCGCCGCGCATCGTTGCGCCGATATTGTGCTGAATGGGTTTATTGCGCCGGAAACACGCGCAGGCCGCGCGGCACCGCCGTCACGCCATCGCCGACCGAAAGATCGAGCGCGCGCCACGCCTCGCGGTCGAGCTGCGCTTCGAGCGCGCCGCCCGTGCGGCTTTCGAGTTCCACACGCACCGAACCGCCGAGCGTCACCACGCGGCGCACGTCGACGACGATGCCGTCGCCATGCTGCGCCGCGTCGCGATGCAGCACCAGATCGTGCGGACGCACATAGGCGAGCGCCGGACCTTCGAAACCCGCCTGCACCGAGATCGCCTGCGCCGCGCCATCGGCGACGAAACCGTTCGCCGTCACGCTGCCGCGCAGACGGTTCGCCGCGCCGAGGAATTCGTAGACGAAGGACGTCTGCGGATGATCGTAGACGTCCTGCGGGCTGCCCACCTGCTCCACATGACCGTGATTCATCACGACGATGCGGTCGGCCACTTCGAGCGCTTCTTCCTGATCGTGCGTGACGAAGATCGTCGAGATATGCAGATCGTCGTGCAAACGGCGCAGCCAGCCGCGCAATTCCTTGCGCACCTTCGCGTCGAGCGCGCCGAACGGCTCGTCGAGCAGCAGCACCTTCGGCTCCACCGCAAGCGCGCGCGCCAGTGCGATACGTTGACGCTGGCCGCCCGACAGCTCGGACGGATAGCGCTGCGCGAGCCAGTCGAGCTGCACGAGCTTGAGCAGTTCATGCACCTTCTCGCGGATCACCGCTTCGGACGGACGCTCGTTGCGCGGCTTCACGCGCAGTCCGAACGCCACGTTCTCGAACACCGTCATGTGACGGAACAGCGCGTAATGCTGGAACACGAAGCCAACCTGACGCTCGCGCGCGCCCACCTCGCCCACGTCCTGACCTTGCAGCACGACCTGGCCTTCATCGGCGTATTCGAGGCCCGCGATCACGCGCAGCAGCGTGGTCTTGCCGCAGCCCGACGGTCCGAGCAGAGCAACCAGTTCGCCCGCCGGAAAGTCGAGCGAGACGTTGTCGAGCGCCGTGAAGTCGCCGAAGCGCTTGTGCAGATTGCTGACGGTGATGCCCATGATTACAGCTCCTGTTGAAGCGATTGACGCGCGGCGCCGGTGCGGGGCGCGGGTTGCGAATGAGGTTGATTGCCCGACGCGGCCGACGACGCTGCCGCATAGGCGGGCGGCGGACCGGCGTGGGCCGGCACGTCGTCGTCGCGCAGTTCGGCGGACATGTGGCGTTCGGCGAGCAGCTTGAGGCCCAGCGTCACGAGCGCGAGCAGCGCCAGCAGCGACGCCACGGCAAAGGCCGCCGCGAAGTTGTATTCGTTGTAGAGAATCTCGACGTGCAGCGGCATCGTGTCGGTCTGGCCGCGAATGTGGCCCGAGACCACCGAGACCGCGCCGAACTCGCCCATCGCGCGCGCATTGCAGAGAATCACGCCGTACAGCAGACCCCAGCGGATGTTCGGCAGCGTCACGCGGCGGAACATCTGCCAGCCCGACGCGCCCAGCACGTGCGCGGCTTCTTCTTCGTCGGTGCCCTGCGCCTGCATCAGCGGAATCAGCTCGCGCGCGACGAACGGGAACGTCACGAAGATCGTCGCGAGCACGATGCCCGGCACCGCGAAGATGATCTGCACGTTATGGTCTTCGAGCCACGGACCGAACCAGCCCTGCGCGCCGAACATCAGCACGTAGACGAGACCCGAGATCACCGGCGAGACCGAGAACGGAAGGTCGATCAGCGTGGTGAGCAGCGCCTTGCCGCGGAAATCGAACTTCGCGATCGCCCACGACGCGCACAGGCCGAAGGCCAGATTGAGCGGCACCGCGATTGCGGCCGTGATCAGCGTGAGCTTGATGGCGGCGAGCGCGTCGGGATCGGCGAGCGATTCGAAATAGAAGCCGATGCCCTTCGAGAGCGCCTGCCAGAACACCGCGACGAGCGGCACCACGAGGAACAGCGCGAGAAACGCCAGCGCGATGCCCGTCAGCAGCCAGCGCACCCACGGCGCTTCGGTCACGGGGTTGGGACGGCCTGCCGGAATACGGCGTGCGTTCGTGCTCATTGCGCACCTCCGGCGGCGGCTTGCGTGGTTTGCGTCGTGGTTTGCGTTGCATTCGGCGCACGCGGCGCGCCGCCACCGCGGCTCGTGCGGCGCTGCAAATACCATTGCAGCGTGTTGATCAGCAGCAGCATCACGAACGACACGCACAGCATCACCACGGCCAGCGCCGTCGCGCCTGCGTAGTCGTATTGCTCGAGCTTGGTGATGATGAGCAGCGAGGTGATCTCGGACTTCATCGGCACGTTGCCGGCGATGAAGATGACCGAACCGTACTCGCCCAGCGCGCGCGCGAACGACAGCGCGAAGCCGGTCAGCAGCGCGGGAAACGCCGCCGGCAGCACGACGCGGCGGAACGTCAGCCAGCGCGACGCGCCGAGGCACGCGGCCGCCTCTTCCTGCTCGCGCTCGAACTCTTCGAGCACGGGCTGCACCGTGCGCACCACGAACGGCAGACCGATGAACGTCAGCGCGACCAGCACGCCGAGCGGCGTGAAGGCGATCTTGAGTCCGAGCGGCTGCAAATACTGGCCGATCCAGCCGTTGCCCGCATACACGGCCGCGAGCGAAATGCCCGCCACGGACGTCGGCAGCGCGAACGGCAAATCGACGAGCGCGTCGATCACGCGCTTGAACGGGAACGTGTAGCGCACCAGCACCCACGCGAGCAGAAAGCCGAACACCGCGTTGATGAGCGCGCCGCCGAGCGCGGCGGTAAACGTCAGGCGGTACGACGCGATCACGCGCGGCGACCACACGGCGCGCACGAACTGCGCCCAGTCGAGCGTGGCGGTCTTGAGAAAGGTGGCCGCGAGCGGAATCAGCACCACGAGGCTCAGATAAGCCACGGTGATGCCGAGCGTCACGCCGAATCCCGGCAGCGCGCCTGGCTTGCGTAATCGGAACGTCGTCATGCTGGATCTCTTCACATGGGTTGCGCGTCTGTTGCGCCGAAAGGCGCGCCTCTTTGGGCGCGCCTTGTTTTTATCGTTACGTCGATACTGCTACTGCACAACCGCGACTTCGCTTATTGCGGCTGGTAGATCGAGTCGAACACGCCGCCATCCGCGAAATGCGTCTTCTGTGCGTTGGCCCAGCCGCCGAAGGTGTCGTCCACCGTGTAGAGCTTCAGCTTCGGGAACTTCGCCGTCAGCGCCGCCGGCACCTTGTCCGAACGCGGACGGTAGAAGTTCTTCGCGGCGATCTCCTGACCTTCCTCGCTATAGAGGAACTGCAGATACGCCTCGGCCTGCTTGCGCGTGCCCTTCTTGTCGACGACCTTGTCGACCACGGCAACCGGCGGCTCGGCCAGAATGCTCACCGACGGCACCACGATCTCGAACTTGTCCGGACCGAATTCCTTCAGCGACAGGAAGGCCTCGTTTTCCCAGGCGATCAGCACGTCGCCGATCCCGCGCTGCACGAAGCTCGTGGTCGCGCCGCGCGCGCCCGAATCGAGCACGCCCGCATTCTTGTAGAGCTTCGTCACGAACTCCTTGGCCTTCTGGTCGTTGCCGCCCGGCTGATGTTCGGCGTACGCCCAGGCCGCGAGGTAGTTCCAGCGCGCGCCGCCCGAGGTCTTCGGATTCGGCGTGACGATCGACACGCCCGGCTTCGTCAGATCGTCCCAGTCCTTGATGTGCTTGGGATTGCCCTTGCGCACCAGGAACACGATGGTCGACGTGTACGGCGAGGCGTTGTCGGGCAGGCGCTTTTGCCAGTCCTTCGCGACGATGCCCTTGTTGGCGAGCGCGTCGATGTCCCAGGCCAGCGCCAGCGTCACCACGTCCGCCTGCAGGCCGTCGAGCACCGAGCGCGCCTGTGCGCCCGAGCCGCCGTGCGACTGCTTGATGGTGAGCGTTTCGCCCGTCTTCGCCTTCCACTGCTTGATGAAGGCTTCGTTGATCTCCTGATACAGCTCGCGCGTCGGGTCGTACGACACGTTCAGCAGCGAGGTATCCGCGTGCGCAGCCGGCGCCATCGCCACCATCCCGACGAGCGGTGCGATGCCGATGACCAGTTTTGCAGCCAGCGAAGTCAGCCAGCCTGCGCGCCCCGTATTGCCTTGATTCATCCACTTTCTCCGTTTTGTCGTGTGGTGCAGCGATCGATGGAGGCCAGTCTAGCGATCTGCTTACATTATTAAAAATGATGTTTTTTCATTCTTTAATACGCAAAAGTGGTAAGGGCGGAGGAATCGGACGTTGGAGCGTGTTTTCGTCCGTCAGATCGCCGGGAAACGCTGCTGTGGCGGCACCCAAACGACAAAGTTCAAGTAACACTTGAAAAGCGGCGAATACTGTATAAAAATACAGTTACCTGTTCAAACATACAGTGTCGACATGACCAAACTCACCGCACGACAGCAGCAGGTTTTCGATCTGATCCGCCGCGCGATCGAGCGCACCGGCTTTCCGCCCACGCGCGCCGAGATCGCCGCCGAACTGGGCTTCAGCTCGGCCAACTCGGCGGAAGAACATCTGCGTGCGCTGGCCCGCAAAGGTGTGATCGAGCTTGCGGCGGGCGCCTCGCGCGGCATCCGTCTGATGCCCGGCCCCGACGACCTGCCGCACCAGTTCACGCTGCCGCACGCCAGCATCATGCAGCTCTCGCTGCCGCTGGTCGGCCGCGTCGCGGCAGGCAGCCCGATCCTCGCGCAGGAACATATCTCGCAGAACTACGCCTGCGACCCGGCGCTGTTCTCCAGCCGCCCCGACTATTTGTTGAAGGTGCGCGGGCTGTCGATGCGCGACGCCGGCATCCTCGACGGCGACCTGCTCGCCGTGCAGAAGAAGGCCGAAGCGAAAGACGGCCAGATCATCGTGGCGCGTCTGGGCGACGACGTCACCGTGAAGCGTCTGAAGCGCCAGCCCAACGGCATTGAACTGATCGCGGAGAACCCCGACTACGACAACATCTTCGTGCAGGCCGGCAGCGCCGACTTCGCGCTCGAAGGCATTGCCGTCGGTCTGATCCGGCCCACCGAATTCTAAGAATCCATCCGCGCCTGTCAGCGCTGGTTTTGCGCCTCGTGGCGCACTTCTCTGGAGAGAGTCATGGAACGCCTTGCCCGCCTGTTGCCCTTCCGTCAATTCGGCCGTCTGCGCCATCTGCGCGGAATCGCCTCGTGCGCAATGCGTGAAGCGCGCGCCTCAGCCGCCGCACTCAATGGCTCGCTTTTCGAGAAGCTGGAAACGCCGGAACTGCCGCCGCTGCCCTCGGCGCAGCCGGCCTTCGCTCGCGTGTCGCTGAACAGCACGCTGAATACGGAACAGCCGGACCGCCGCGCGCCGGTGCGCGTGTATCACGGTCAGTCGCGTCTCATCATGGTCGGCACGATGGACGCGGTGTGCCGCGCCATCGACCGCTGCATTGCCGAGCAGCAAAGCGATCTGGCGGCGGCGCTCGCGAAGTAAGGTGTGAAATCGGAAGGTGGGAAATAGCGTGTCGGTGGAGGTTCTTGCGGGTGTAGGGATCGTTTTGGCGCACGTGTGGTCAACACTGTGATTGAATCGCCGACTCAACCGCTCCGACTCAACCGCTATTTGAACCCTTGCGCTGCTCGTGCGGCGCGCCTGCTCTCCGATGACCGATACCGATACACCCAACCTCTCTCGCGCTCACGCCGGCAAGTCCTCGAACTGGAAGAAACCCGTCGCCATCGCCGTTGCGGCGGTGGCCGTGGTGACCGCGCTCGGTTACGGCTACGCCTCGCCGTATATCGCGCTGAATCATCTCAAGCAGGCCGCCGACGCACGCGACGCGGCCACGCTGAGCGAATACGTCGATTACCCCGCGTTGCGCGCGAGTCTCAAGCAACAGGCCGGGGAAATGCTGCAACGGCGCATTCAGGCCGAGCACAGCAGCAATCCGCTGCTGCTGTTCGGCGCGGTGATCGGCTCGGCGCTGATTGGCCCGCTCGTCGACGCCTACGCCACGCCCGAAGGCGTGGCCGCGCTGCTCAACGGGATGCCGCCCACCGGCAAGCCCGGCGAACAGCCCGCCGCGCCGCCGCCGGCTCCGCCCGCAGAAAACGCGCAGCAATCCGCGCCGCCGGGTGGCGCGTCAGCCGAAACGCCCGCCAACCCCAACGCACCGGTCGAGCCCGCTCAAGCACAACCGCACTCGCAAGCCACGGCGGGTTATCGCAGCATCAATGAGTTCGCGGTCACATGGCAGCGCAGCGCGCACAGCGAACGCTATGCCGCCATCCTGCAGCGGCACGGCCTGTTCTCGTGGAAGCTCGCGGCGGTGGAATTGAACGAACCCGATTCGGGAAGCGGCGCAAATACGCCGAACTGATCGGGTGCGAATGGCTGATCGCCTGCGTCAAGGCGGCGATCACCGCGCGGCGGGCCGGCGATACGTTTAGCGCTCGCCAGCCCCGCGCACGCGCCCTACGCGGCCGCTTGCTGCTGCTTGTCTTCAGCAGGCGACGAACACGCCACGAGAATGCTGCACGACACCCGATCGAGCAGCGGCGTATTGCCCGCGCCCATCCACCAGCGCGACAGCCCCGTGCGGCAGCGATGCCCCACCACCACGAGATCGGCCTGCAGTTCGTTGGCGAGATTCGCGATTTCGTCGATCGGATGACCGAACGCGAAGTGCCCCTGTGCGCGCACGCCGCGCTCGGTGAGCCAGTCGACGCCTTCCTGCAGAATCTCGCGCGCCGTTTCCTCGAAGCGGCCGCACGCCACGTCGGTCAACAGGCCCGCGCTCTGAGCGATGGTCGAGCGCATGTCCACGACCGAGAGCAGATGCGTCTCGGCGTTCAGATCCAAGGCCAGATCGGCCCCGCAACGCAGCGCCTTGCGGCCTTCGCGCGAGCCGTCGTAACAGAGCAGGATTTTCTTGTAGCTCGCCATGATCATTTCCCCCAACACCCACGCGAAAACGCAGGTCGTACCTGCATCATGGTGCGCCGCAATTGCACATGCAAGGCCTGGAAAACGCCAGGTGCGCGGCAGCTCGCAAAGCGCGCGCAACAGCCGTCGGCACTGGATTTGCGCACGCCGGCAATGATTGCCGCGTCAGCGATTGACGCGGCATGCGCACGTGCACCTGCATCTGCACACCAGGCGCGCGCTGAGGCTTCCGCGTGAAGCATCGCGCCCGCGCACGCGATCGGCATGCACCAGCCTCGCGCGCTGCAATGCTCTAGAATAGGCCGCCTTGCGCGTGCACCACTCGCGCGCTCACCGACATCGCTCAACCATGCCCGCCATCGAATTCGAGCAGGTCATCAAGCACTATGGAGACAGGACGGTCGTCAACGGTCTGTCGTTCGACGTCGTTCCCGGCGAATGTTTCGGACTGCTGGGTCCGAACGGCGCGGGCAAGACCACCACGCTGCGCATGCTGCTCGGCATCGTGTCGCCCGATGCGGGCCGCATCAGCCTGTGCGGCGAACCCGTTCCGGCGCGCGCCCGTCATGCGCGCGCCCGCGTCGGCGTGGTGCCGCAATTCGACAATCTCGATCCCGATTTCACCGTGCGCGAGAACCTGCTCGTGTTCGGCCGTTACTTCGGGCTCTCCGCGCGGCAGACTCAGGATCTCGTTGCGCCGCTGCTCGAATTCGCGCGTCTCGAAAGCAAGGCCGACGCGCGCGTGGGCGAACTGTCCGGCGGCATGCGGCGGCGCCTCACGCTCGCACGCGCGCTCGTCAACGATCCCGACGTGCTCGTCATGGACGAACCCACCACGGGGCTCGACCCGCAGGCGCGTCATCTGATCTGGGAACGGCTGCGTTCGCTGCTCGCGCGCGGCAAGACCATTCTCCTCACGACGCATTTCATGGAGGAGGCCGAACGATTGTGCAATCGCGTCTGCGTGATCGAAGAAGGCCGCAAGATCGCCGAGGGCGCGCCGAAAGCGCTGATCGAAACCGAAATCGGCTGCGACGTGATCGAGGTCTACGGACCGGAACCGGCCGCGCTGCGCGACGAGCTGGCGCCTTACGCCAAGCGCACCGAAATCAGCGGCGAAACGCTGTTCTGCTACGTCGACGACCCGGCGCCCGTGCATGCGCAATTGCGTCCCCGCTCGGACCTGCGCTATCTGCACCGGCCCGCGAATCTCGAAGACGTTTTCCTGCGGCTCACGGGCCGCGAGATGCAGGACTGAGCCGCCCACGACCGACACCATGCAGACACGCACTCACACTCCGCCCGACACGGACCGCGCCCAGCCGCCCCTGCGCGAGCCGCGCGCGGCGCTGCCCTCGAACGCGACGCACTGGATCGCCGTGTGGCGGCGCAACTATCTCGTGTGGCGCAAGCTCGCGCTCGCGTCGATGTTCGGCAATCTCGCCGATCCGATGATCTATCTGTTCGGTCTGGGCTTCGGGCTCGGGCTGATGGTCGGTCACGTCGACGGCGTCTCGTACATCGCCTTTCTCGCGGCGGGCACGGTGTCGTCGTCGGTGATGATGTCGGCGAGCTTCGAATCGATGTATTCGGGCTTTTCGCGCATGCACGTGCAGCGCACGTGGGAGGCGATCATGCACACGCCGCTCTCGCTCGGCGACGTGGTGCTCGGCGAAGTGATGTGGGCCGCCAGCAAGTCGATGCTCTCGGGCGCGGCCATCATGATCGTGGCGGGCGCGCTCGGCTATGCGAGCTTTCCGTCGATGCTGCTCGCGCTGCCCGTGATCGCGCTCGCGGGCCTCGCGTTCGCGAGCTGCGCGATGATCGTCACCGCACTCGCGCCGTCCTACGACTTCTTCATGTTCTATCAGACGCTGGTGCTCACGCCGATGCTGCTGCTCTCGGGCGTGTTCTTCCCGATCGCGCAACTGCCTGCGGCGGCGCAGCACATCACGCTGATGCTGCCGCTCGCGCACGCGGTCGAACTGATCCGCCCGGCCATGCTCGGGCGTCCCGTCGAACACGCGGCGCTGCATCTGGCCGTGCTCGTGTTCTACGTGCTGGTGCCGTTCGGGATCGCGTCGATCCTGTTCCGCCGGCGCATGATGCGCTAGGACGCACGGCGCGGCACGGCGTCAGTCTTCGTCGTCGCCCCAGGGAATGTCGACGTCCGAAATGAACGCGACCGTCGCGAACGGGCCGCCTTCCTGACGCCCGATCTTGCCGTCGGCGCGATGCCATTCCACGCGGAACATCGTCCCCTGCGTCTGCGCAAGCAGGCGCACGGTGCGGATTTCCTCGGGATCAGCGTCCTCGACCGGGCCGTCGAGCGAGATCAGCAGCTGCTGCGGCCAGAGACCGTCGGCGGGATCGTAGATGCGATCGCCGTCGGGAATCGTGGCGTTCGCCTCGACGCCGATGGTCGCCGACGCCTCGATGATCATCTTGCCGAGCGCGCGCAACACCGCCGTCGCGCGGGCCGAATTGGCCTGACGGATGGCGAGGTCGCCGCGCGTCAGCGCCTGTTCGAGTTTGGGGTTGGTTTTTTGCTGTGCCATGCCGGTTCCCGGGCCGAAGCCCTCGTCTGTGCAGACGGCGTCGCCGCCGTCCGTCGTTGATGCGTGATCCTTATGACGCCATCGTAGCATTGCGCCCGCGACGTTTTGGCCTCAACTGACCCCGATTTTTCGAACATGGCGCCGATATGGCGTCGATACGGCGCGACGCCGCAACGTCAGAATCCGAGCGCCACCGTCGCCAGTCCCGCCACGATGCCGAACAGCACAACCACCGTGCCGACCAGCACGAGCACACGCGGCCGGAACGAGCGCGCCAGCATCGCAAACGACGGCACGCTCACGGGCGGCAGCGTCATCAGCAGCGCGCCGGCGGGACCCACGCCCATGCCGAGCGCGAGCATCGCCTGAATGATCGGCACTTCGCCCGCGGTCGGGATCACGAACAGCATGCCCGCCACCGCGAAGGCGACGATCCAGCCAAGGCTGCTCGTCACATCGGGGCCGATGTGCGGGAACAGCCACGCGCGCGCCGCGCCCAGCAGCAGCACGAGCACGATGTATTCAGGCACGAGGCGCACGGCCATGCGCAGGAACAGGCGCGCCCAGCGCACCAGCGTGTTGCCGCCCTCGGCCTGCTGGCGCGCGAACAATGCGAGACGGTCATCGGCGGCGCGCGCCTCGTCGGGCGTGACCATGCGGTTAGCGAGCCAGCCGAGGCCGAACACCATCAAGAGGCCCAGCGCGAGACGCAGCGCGCTCCACTGCCAGCCGAGCACGAAGCCCATGAACACGAGCGTCGCCGGATTGAGCACCGAGTTGCCGAGCCAGAACGCGATCGCGCCGCCCGTCGACGCATTGCGCGCGCGCAGCCCCGCCACGACGGGCGCCGCGCAGCACGTGCACATCATGCCGGGGACCGCGAGCAGACCGCCCGCCGCGACGCTGCCGAAGC
>NZ_JAAGPN010000107.1:0-28511 GCF_017104805.1 Paraburkholderia sp. Ac-20347
TGCGGCGCTCGCGAGCGGCATCGAATGGCTCGCGGGCGCGCCCGGCGCGAACTTCGACGCCGGCCTCTGCGGTTTCAACGGCGCGCTCGCGGCGCTCGCCGCCAGTACGCTCGGCGCACGCGCCGCAATCTGTGCGACGATGCTTGCGGCGGCGCTGCATCTCGTCGCGACCTGTCTCGGTTTGCCCTCGATGACCGCGCCGTTCGCGCTCGCAGGCTGGGCCGTGCATGGCGCGTGGCGGCTGTGCGGATTCACGCGCGCCGCGCCCGTCTCGCCCGCCGCCATCCGGCTTAACGACCGGCTTAACGACCGCTAGAGAACCCGCCATGTCCTTCGCCCATCGCCCCACCGGCATTCGCGCCGACACCGCACCGCCTTCCGACGCCGAACGCCGGTTGCGCGTCGACCTCGCCGCCGCCTACCGCCTGATCGCGCTGTTCGGCTGGGACGATCTGATCTACACGCACGTTTCCGCGGCCATTCCCGATCAGCCCGGCCGCTTTCTGATCAATCCGTTCGGCCTCGCGTTCGACGAAGTGTGCGCGTCGAATCTCGTGAAGATCGATACCGAAGGACACATCGTCGGCGAGAGCGCGTATCGCGTGAACGCGACCGGCTTCGCGCTGCACGCCGCCGTCCATCTCGCGCGCGCCGACGCCGTCTGCGTGATGCATCTGCACAATACGGCGGGCATTGCGGTCTCGCTGCAACGCGACGGCCTGCTGCCCGCTTCGCAGCACGCGCTGCGTTTCCACGAGCGCCTCGCGTGGCACGACTACGAAGGCCTCGCGTTCACGCCCGCCGAAGGCGTGCGCCTCACGGCGAATCTGGGCGCGAAGTTCGCGATGCTGTTGCGCAATCACGGCACGCTGACGACGGGCCGCACCGTTGCCGAAGCCTTCGTGCTGATGGCCACGCTCGTCAAGGCCTGCGAAATTCAATTGCAGGCGCAGGCGGGCGGCGTGCCGCTCGTCGTGCCGCCGCCCGAAGTCTGCGCGCGCACGGCGCTGCAACTCGACGACGACGGCGCAATCGAAGGCGAACTCGAATGGCCCGCACTGCTGCGCAAGCTAGATCGTCTCGATGCTTCGTACCGCGACTGATCCGCATCGAAACCGAATACCCAGCGACACCCGAAGACACCCAACCAGGAGCCTCACCATGCCGACATTCCACATCGAAATGTTCGAAGGACGCAGCGTCGAACAGAAACGCGAACTCGCCGCCGCGCTGACCGACACCACCTGCAAGGTACTCGGCGTGGACGCCTCGTCCGTCGACATCATCTTTCACGACGTGAAGCCCGAAAACTGGGCGACGGCGGGCAAACTCTGGAGCGATCCGCGCTGAGCGCGCCGCGCACCTGGGCGAATTGACGCACAACGCGCGACGCCGTTTGAACGCGATCCAAATTGACGCAAATTGACGCAGCGCGCACACCTTGCGCCACATCAAGACATAGCGAATCCTCTCGCTAAATTGATCCTTATCAACGCGTTAGCGCACCGACTTTTGACTTGACGATTGACTGCTGCGACATGCTGGCGCATGTCGCAGCGCAGCACGACGCGCGGGCTTCCCCTACGCTTACGTCCATTCGCACGCGGCAACGCATGCGTCACGCAAGCAAATACAGCCACGCAAGGCACGCATATGCAATCGTCCATCCCCGCTCTATCCGCATTCGATCTCGCCCGGCTACAGTTCGCCTTCACCGTCTCGTTTCACATCGTCTTTCCCGCGCTTTCCATCGGTCTCGCGAGTTTCATCGCGGTGCTAGAAGCGTGCTGGCTCAAGACGCGCAAACCGTTCTACAAAGACCTCTGCCTGTTCTGGTCGAAGATCTTCGCCGTCGCCTTCGGCATGGGCGTCGTCTCGGGCGTCGTGATGAGCTACGAGTTCGGCACCAACTGGGCCGGCTTCTCGTCGTTCGCCGGTCCGATCACGGGCCCGCTGCTCATGTACGAAGTCATGACGGCGTTCTTCCTCGAAGCCGGCTTCCTCGGCATCATGCTGTTCGGCTGGAACCGCGTGAGCGCGCGCGCCCACTTCGGCGCGACGCTGATGGTCGCGATCGGCACGCTCATTTCGACGTTCTGGATTCTCGCCTCGAATAGCTGGATGCAGACGCCGCAAGGCTTCAAGATCGTCGACGGCCACGTGGTGCCGACCGACTGGCTCAAGATCATTTTCAATCCGTCGTTTCCGTACCGACTCGCGCACATGGCGATCGCCGCGTTCATCGTGGCCGCGCTGGTGGTGGCCGCGACGGGCGCGTGGCATCTGCTCAAGGGCCGCCGCGACCCCGCCGTGAAGAAGATGTTCTCGATGGCGCTCGGTCTGCTGCTCGTGCTCGCGCCGGTGCAGGCTTTCGTCGGCGATGCGCACGGTCTGAACACGCGCGAATATCAGCCCGCGAAGATCGCCGCGATCGAAGGGCTGTGGGACACCGAGCAGGGCGGCACCTCGCTCAACGTGTTCGGCATTCCCGACATGCAGGCGGAAACCACGCGCTACGCCGTGAAGATTCCGCACCTCGGCAGCCTGATCCTCACGCATAGCTGGGACGGCGAAATCAAGGGTCTCAAGTCGTTTCCGCCCGATCAGCGTCCGAACTCGACGCTCATCTTCTGGACCTTCCGCGTGATGGTCGGCCTCGGCATCCTGATGATCGTGCTGGCCGTCGCGGGCTGGTGGCTGCGCAAGCGCGGCACGCTGTACGAATCGCGCCTGTTCCAGCGCTTCGTGCTGGCGATGGGGCCGACCGGCTTCATCACGCTGCTCGCGGGCTGGATCACCACCGAAGCGGGCCGCCAGCCGTGGGTCGTCTACGGCGTGATGCGCACGTCGCAGGCCGTCTCGCCGCTCACCGCGCAGCAAGTGGGCATTTCGCTGATGGCGTTCATCGCGGTGTATTTCCTCGTGTTCGGCACGGGCATTTACTACCTGCTCAAGCTGATGCGCAAGGGTCCGGCGCTGCCCGGCTCCGATGACACGCACGGCACGCATGGCATGAATGGCACGCCCGGCCACGCGAACGAAGCGCATCCCGCGCTCGCCGCGAACCAGACCGCGCGCCGCCCGATGTCCGCCGCCGATCAACTGATCGACGCCTGACACCCGACACGCACTTTCATCCGCATCGCACAAACGCACCTACGCACCTACGCAACGAGGCAAGCCACTCATGGATGTCACCGTCATCTGGGCCGCGATCATCGCGCTCGGCCTTCTGCTCTACGTCGTGCTCGACGGCTTCGATCTGGGCATCGGCATCGTGTTTCCGTTCTTCCCCGATGAAGAAGAACGCGATCTGATGATGAACACCGTCGCGCCCGTCTGGGACGGCAACGAAACCTGGCTCGTGCTGGGCGGCGCCGGTCTGTTCGCCGTGTTTCCGATCGTCTATTCGACCGTGCTTTCGGCGCTCTATCTGCCGCTCGTTTTCATGCTCGCGTGCCTGATTTTCCGCGGCGTCTCGTTCGAGATCCGTGCGAAGGCGAACCGCACGAAGCATCTGTGGGACCTCGCCTTCATCGGCGGCTCGACGGGCGCGGCGTTCTTCCAGGGCATCGCGCTGGGCGCCTTCCTGCAAGGCATTCCGATGGCGAACGGCCAGTTCGCCGGCGACGCCTTCGGCTGGCTCACGCCGTTCACGCTGCTCTCGGGCTTCGGCCTCGTGGCGACCTATGCGCTGCTCGGCAGCTGCTGGCTCGTCGCCAAGACCGAAGGCGATCTGCAACGCCGCCTGCACAAGCTGGTCTGGCCGCTCACGGTGATGCTGCTCGGCTTCATCGGACTCGTGAGTCTCTGGACGCCGATGCAGGACCCGACCATCGCCTACCGCTGGTTCCATTCGGGCCTGTTCTGGCGTCTCGCGCCGGTGCCGCTGCTGGTGGTGGCGTGCGCCGTGTGGATGCGCTGGGCCGTGCAGTCGCGCCATCACAAGACGCCGTTCGTCGCCGCGCTCGCGCTCGTGCTGCTCGGCTACGTGGGCCTGCTGGTGAGCCTGTGGCCGTTTGCGATTCCGCAGCAGCTCACGCTCTGGCAAGCCGCCGCGCCGCGCGAAAGCCAGACCTTCACGCTGATCGGCGCATCGTTCATCCTGCCCATCATCCTCGCTTATACGGCGCTGGGTTACTGGGTCTTCCGAGGCAAGCTCCGCCATGGCGACACCCATCACTACCACTGAAAACGTGCTTCAATCCACGCCCCGATCCGCCGACCAAGCGCGCGCGCGCAAGCTGCCGGGCTGGGTCTGGTTCGTCCTGCTCTGGTGCGGCGGCGTGGGCGCGGCGGTCTCGCTCGGATTCGTCTTCAAGGTGTTCATGAATCTCACGCTGTTCGCCGTGAAATAACGCGCCAGCCCGTGCTGCCCCGCGGCGCGTTAGACTGTAGGCCGTCTGTCAACTCTTACGACAAGAATCATGCAACAGATGACCTTCATGGAATGCGTCAAGCGCGCCTGGGGCAGCGCGCGCGAAGCCGTCACGCAGATGCCGGGGCTCGTCATCGGCACCTTCCTGATCTACGCGGCGCTCGGCTGGCTGGCGATGGCCGGACGGCCGGTGCCGGGCGAAGGCGACGATCCCTCGACGGGCCTGATCCTGGCGGCCAATATCGCCACGATCCTCAACGCGCTCGTCTATCTCTGGTTCACGCTCAAGATTTTCCGCTTCGTGCTGCTCGGCGAGCAGGCCACGCCGATCATGCCGGGCGGCGCGATGCCGCTGCTGCGCATGCTCGGCTACGGCCTCGTGCTGGTGGTCGGCGGCGCGCTCGCGATGGCGCTGTTCTGGCTGGTGCTGCGGCCGCATCACGCGGGCGGCACGCTGTTTCTCTCGCTGGTGGTCGTCACGCTCTGGATGTGCGTAGCGGTGCGCCTGTGCCTGCTTTCTCCCGCGCTCGCCATCGGCGGGCGTCTGGCGTTCGGCGCGGCCTGGCGCGATAGCCGCGGGCACTTCTGGAGTCTCGCGGGCGTCGCGTTCATGGCGGCGCTGCCGGTGCTCGTCTGCGGCACGATCGTGATGGTCGGCCTCGTGTTCGCGGGCATCACGCCGGAACGCGTGCAGACGCCCGCCGGGCTCGCCGTGCTGGCGCTCGGACAGAGCGCCGCGAATATCGCCTTCGTGCTGGTCACGACGACGGCGCTGGCGTGGCTGCATCGGCGCTATGCGAAGGAACTCGATCCGCGCCAGTCGCCGGGGAATTTCTGATCTTCGCGGACTGATACGCCGCGTCAATATCGCTGGGCGCGCGCCGTGTTGCGCGGCGCGCGGGCGATCCGTTTTACCGATTCATACGCTCACCACACGCCGGGCAAAAACCGGTACTTCACCCGCTCCAGATACGCGCGATAGCCCGGCAGCTCCGCGGCCAGCGTGCGTTCCTCACGCACGGCGCGCCAGCCGATCGCCGCGACCATCGCCGGCACGCACGCCAGCCCCCACCACGAGCCGAGCATCAGCGGCGTGCCCGCCAGCAGCAGAATCGCGAACGCGTACATCGGGTGGCGCAAGTGTTCTGTATATATGTGTGCAAAAAAATTGCGAAAACCGCCGAAAGGCTTACCCTGCGGGCTTTTCGGCGCAAGGCGCCGGCATCTGACTCAAATTGGGTGCCGCGAGCCGGCCTGCAGAGGGCCGGTAGAAAAGGCAGACACGGGCCAATGTCGGTCACTCAAAGTCTCCCGAAGAAGTGCCCACTTGGGTGAACTCAAATCCCTGTTTGTCGCACCAAGCACCCAGACGAACCGTGTTCAGGTCCGCATAGACAGTACCATCTTCGCGTATGACGAGCAAAGTGTAGCGTCCGATAGGGCGAAGTTCCGTGTCGGTCCTATAGTACCTACGGGATCTTTGACAAGATTGAGGCTTAGCGTACATCCAATCAAAGATCGGAATTCTTCCAATCAGCGAATTTCGAGCGCAAAGTATCATTGTGCTGCTCGATATAGTCGGTTAGTGGTCGATGTTTAACTTGGCGCGGAATGTGCATTGGATGCCCGTGGAGCGCTGTAGTCAGGCTTGCTTCTAACGGCGAATGCTTTCGCGAGGATGCCTGTGGATCCCAATAGGCAATCGTATAGTCCGATCGGAGCGTTATGTAGGCAGTATCAAAAAGCTTGTGGTGTAGCGGGTTAAGCAAAATGCCGTTACGCACGTCAAGACGCTGCTGAGGTGTCCCTTCCGACCAAGGCACAATGTGGCAAGCTTCCAGTGCGACATGGAACTTCATTTTGGTAAATGCGCATTGCCAAGAGTAAGCTTTCCTGACGGCATCGCGGAATAAGATCTGTTGGATTCCGCGGGACTTGACCCGCGCGTAGACCTGTTCCGACTCACTTGGATCTTCAGTTAGCGTTGCCAACAGCGAGTCGTACGATAGTCCCTCCGCAGCGAAATCGAACGGGTTCCGCTCCCGTACCCAAGGGTACGACCATACGCGCTCTAGACCACTAACAAAGTCATTTCTATCATGCGCAATGAAGCCCGTCCCCGGGAGACCAGATCCATTTATGACGAGAATCGTCATCGGAGGGAGCCCGGACTCGATACAGTAGTCCTGTATGAGCCCCAGCACGTAGCGGATAGCTCGGTGATGCACTCCTATACGGGCGCCTAGCCGCTTGTATGTAATGGTCTGCCGCTTCTCTGCTACTGCCGCGAGCACCGGCCAAGCGAGGCGCGCGCGATCCATTTGATTTATCTTTGACATGTTTATAGTGTGCGAAGGCCTGTCTGCATTTTGGGTGGCTATGGGCGGTGTTTGCAGCGCAACGACCCGGGGATTCGCCTAAGAGGCAACAAAAACTTAGCCGCCTCCGGATATCGTAACTCTCAATGACGAGTGCGGTTGTCAAGGGTGCTCAGCTTCCTTTTGTTGAGCGCTGCCGGTGTGGTCGGTAGCAGTACATTCGACATCTGAAGACTAATTCCTCCAATCGTCCAGCGCACGCTAAAAGGATCATGAACCGCAATGGCCTACCACAAAAAATACAGCGTAGCGATCACTGACAGCGACGGTCGAACTCAAAAATTCCGTTTGATGGAAGACTTGTTCTACCACTTCAATCGCGGACGTTCTGAGCACATTCCCTTCCGTACGGCCCTTAACAAGGCTAGCGATGAGAATCCCGACCAGGAGACGCAAGCGGCAACCAAGCCGTTTGAGCATGACGGACGGACTTACGCCGTCCACCGGATACCGTTTGACGAATCGCTTCCCGAGCTGTATCGCAATAGCCGCTCCGGAGCAAGTAAGAGCATGCCTGATCGTTCGCATACAACTAAGTCACGAAGCCATTGGTGGGCTAGCGATCCAACTGAGCGCTTTTGGTTGGAAGCTACGGATAGGGCTGACATCGGAGCCGATCTGCGAGCGCCCCTCACCGATGCCAAAGGCCACGATAACTGGCACTATTCCTTGCTCAAGGAGGCCCGGATTGGGGATATCGTTCTGCACTACGACAAGAGCCCCGGAGTTGGCGGCATAGTCGGCTGGTCACGAATCGCCTCTCCACCGCGCGACGCATCCATAGTGTGGGCAGCGCGTGGGACTTCTGCGCGAGCCAGAGGGGACGCCCCCATAGCTCGGCCGGGCTATCTGATTCGACTATCAGATTATCAACAACTCCCGCAGGTACTGACACTTGAGATATTGAGGAAGAGCGCCTCTCGTTTAAGGCAACTCGTAGATGACGTGTACGCGTGCCACAGCAAAGGGGTCTCGCTATATTTTCCATTCGAGGTGTCTGGCGTGCGCGACTTGCGCCTGCTGCAGGGCTATGGCTTCAAGTTGCCCAAGGACTTTCTGACGCTGTTTTCTGAGCTGTCCAGTGTGCCGTGCGACGGGGCTTTCCAACTTGCGGCCGACGAAGCTGACATGGATTCATTTAATCCAGGCGAAATCGAAGACGCCCGCGAACGGGTTACACGCGGAATTAAGGTTAGGCGTGGTCAAAAGAACTTCAGAGAAATGTTGCTGGCAGCCTATGGTGGTCGCTGCGCAATCACGGGATGCGACATCAGGGACGTGCTAGAAGCGGCCCATATCACGCCCTACCTTGGTCCCAACACTAACCACGTGACCAACGGGCTCCTACTGCGCACAGACCTTCACACGCTGCTTGACTGCGATTTGATTGGAATCGACCCAGCTACAAGAAACGTGCTCCTAGCGCCGTCACTTCGCACCTCTGCAGATTATGGACATCTGCATGGAAAATCCTTGCGGTGCGCGAGCCCGATATCAGCTTCTCCTAGCACTCAGGCTCTTGAAGCCGCCGTACTACGTTTGGGCTGGATGACCGAGCCTCCGGGCTCTGCTTAGCTTGGATAAGGCAACGGTCGACAAGTGGCTGACGATTGTGCATGGCTTGGTCTATGGGGCTCGAAAGAGGCCATAGCCGCTGCAGCGACCCAGACGATGGCTTCTGGTCCCACAGACGCGGCCACCCGAAGCCACTTATCAGCGCGCCCATGCAAAGCGCATGTGTCGGCGCTCTGCCAAAAGAAGTCGCTCGAGAATAGAATCCGAAAGGCTGTTTGGGGCTGAGTGCGGCCGTTCGACCGTCTTGCGACGGACTTTCGTCAACGCCTGTGAAGCAGTTATCCCACCGACGTTAACAAGTCTGTCGGTGAGCTATTAACTTTCACCTAATCGATACCGCATCTATGACGAGACGCGCTGCCGGATATCTGATCCAATTCGACGAGGAACGCCGCAGCTTTCTCTTGAGGGAGGTGCGCGACCTGACTCAAGGTTTTTCAGATGCTCTTAGTAGCGACGATTGGCCAATTCGGCAATGGGAGGTTTGTGGCCTCCTTTTTGCGCCGGGCGAAATCACTCACTGGGCACTAGCAAGAAAGGGAAAACGCGTCGCTACAGGCAAAGTTCGAATTGAGTTTACTGAGGTTAGCCCCACAAGCATTCGCATCGCCGATGTAGCCCAAAGAATGGGACCGTCAATCCAGAAAAATATCATTAGCAGCCGCTCGGGAACGGGCGGGGCGGTGCCGCCAGGAACTTGGCAGAAACTCAAAACGGTCATAGGTCAAGTCAGCGCCGAATCGCTCCAAATCATCGAGCGCCTGGAGCGCCTGAGAGATCAGAGTACCGAACATATCAACCGACCCGGCACAGAGATAGTGGCGCAGCAGCGGGACGCCGTGGGCTGGCGCTCGATGTGTTTGACCAAACGGGTAAATTGCGCAAAGCATCACTCCAAGGATGGACTGCGCCCGATGGCGATCACTTGACTTCGTTCCTTGATGGGTTAGCAGGTGTACGAACAATAGAAGATCAACTTATTGCTCACGATGCAGCACAGTTCCCCGGCACGGACTCGGTTCGGCACACCGCAATTGGAGCCGTCTTTGCCTCTGGCAATCGCAAGCTTGAAGTGTTCAATGTCAACCGAAGCGCGGTGGAGCATGCTCTAGGCGTAGATTTGCTGTACCTCAATGAGCCATTTGAGGCTTGGACAATGGTCCAATATAAGTGCATGGAACGTGCAAAAGACACTCCGGAGGCTTTAGCAGTTTATCGTCCGGACGAACGTTTTGATGCGGAATTGGCTCGTATGATCGAATTCCGCAATACATCGCAGGACCAATGGCGAATCGCCGACGGAAAAAGTATGTTCAGGCTTTCCGGAGACGGTTTTTTCTTCAAGCTATGCTCGCGCCTACAGTTAGAAGTGTTGTCAGAGGCACTCCTCCCAGGCATGTATCTCGCACGCGAGCACGTTCAAGCTGTATTGGCCGATCCTGCTGCACTGGGTCCCCGAGGCGGCCGCCAAATCACGTTCGAAAACACCGCGCGCCACCTGAGCAACACTCTTTTCGCGGAGCTTCTTCGGGATGGGTGGATCGGCACGCGTGGAGTTAGTTCGGCACAGGTAGCGGATATTGTCAGCACCAGCCTAAGTTCAGATAGAGCAGTCGTCGTTGCTCGCGCTCGGCCAGTGGGAGCGCCTGCGAATCCTATGCAAACGCTTGCGGACCTAGATCTTTAAGCAAGGTGCCTGCCGAAAGTTCTGCGTCGCAATCTCAGCGCGATAATAAGCGCGGCCATTACTATGCAATGGAATTCAAAAAACAAACAATGAAACCGTTAGTTAGATATTGTCGGGGAGCAGTCGATGCACTCAATGCCCAATACAAGATGACCGAGGTCTTGGGACACGCGGCAACCGCTGGCACAGCGAGGGAGCGCCTGATTCAGGATTTTCTGACTAGTCATCTTCCTGAGATGACTAGCGTCGTCAGCGGCGTGATCGTTGATTCAACCGGGCAACGCTCGAAACAGCAAGACATTGTGTTGATGTTGAAATCAATGCCGAGACTGGCTTTCGCAAGCGGCCACGACTTAATCTTTCAAGAAGGGACGGTTGCGACTTTCGAGATTAAGACCCAAATCACATCATCTGTACTAGATGACATCGCTGACAATATTGCGAGCGTAAAGCGTTTGGTGCCGACGACGCTTGCGGGCGCACAACTGGGTGATCTTGACTGGCCATACAGCAGAATTCTTCACGTCGTGTTGACATACGAGGGATCGGATTTGGACGCCATCAGCAGGAAGCTCGGCACTCTTCCCGAGGCAAGCAAGCCAGATGTCTACCTCGATTTGACGAGGGGAATTCTGATAAAGAATGAAGGCTTCCTCTTTTTACAGAGCGGTTCTGAACAGTATCTTTGCTATAAGGATCCTGCAGTAGGCCTTGCACGCTTTCTTGCGTTACTGTCGAAAGTAACCGGGCGAATGGTGATGAGGTCTATCGAGTGGGAAGCGTATATTTCATAGTCAGACCTTGGCGTTCTCGAATTCTCGTTTGAGAGGATCTAATCGAGGACGAGCGCTATGAGTCAGGTGAGCAGACGTTAACGGCGCACGACAGGACGGACCGTTTTGGGTCGCCTACTGCCGTTAGAGTCATCACTACGCACCACGAAGCAAACTCTGCAATCGATAGTTCCACAAACGAACATATTTTCATCGGATGCCGCACGTGTTCTGTATATACGCGTGCAAAATATTTCGAAACAGCCCTGAACGCCCTACCCCAAGTTTTTTGGACGCAGTCCACCCGCAGTTGAACCAGATTTTTCACTACAAGCCGACATGCGGAGAGCCGATATGCCCTCTTAGCTGCCGTCGGAGACGACCCGTCGACCGACTGTAGCGAGTTAGACCAGTGACACGCAGTACCCGTGCCCCGCAGGCCAACGGGCGATCTACCGGTTCAGTTCTGTCGAGCGCGAAAATCCTATGACTCTGCGTACCCATGTGAGGGCACACATTCGCCTCCTATCAAATAACGGTCACGGCGAGTGCCGACTCAGCATCAACAGACTCTTATTGGCTCGCCCCTATGAACTGACCATCCTGATATCTATAGAAATGTGAAACGTCATTTTCAGAACCATAGACATCCCAATTAATCTGGATTCCTATTGGATCGATCTTCCACTCTATCGCCAGGTATTCCGACCTCCGGTTGGAATCGGTAGCCAAATCAAGATCATTCAGACAACTCTGAACAGGTACGGAAAAACTCGGCGTCGCGATATTGTTACGCAATTCGAGCACATATAGCGTTCCCTCTTCACCCGCGCCGCAGTAGCCCATCGGGTTGTTGCTCGATGACTGATTAACGACGAGAAGAATATACTCTTTCCCACCTATCAGGCGTGAGTGATCGGCAGGAAAGCCAATGCTTGAAGATGTCTTGAGAACTCGATTCAGTGGGGTCGGCACCCGCACGGGAAATACCTCCCGTTTACCGGCATCCACAATGTAAAGACGATGGTCCTTTTGTTGCACAAATCGGCCTCCCTCAAGATCAACTTGCACCGGCGAAGGTACCTTCGCGAACACACTCGTGCCACTCACACTCAACATCAAAAAAAAAGCAAGTTGCTTAATTCCCGGCGACATGATCCGCATAGCAAATTCCCGAGTAAATCCAGACATGATCCTTGTTACGCCCCTTTTGCATATCTTTGTACGTGTCCTTATCGCGTTCGTGCAATTGATCAATAGTCTTTCCGGAATTTGTCGGATTCGACATGTCCCAACCAATATTTCCCGTCGCAGGATCGCACATTACGTCGCCACTACGTACCCATGACTGAGTTTGAGGGTTCCACTCGTAATATTTACTACCGTTCCACAATCACCACACCCCCGGCAAAAACCGGTACCTCACCCGCTCCAGATACGCACGATAGCCCGGCAGCTCCGCAGCCAGCGTGCGTTCCTCGCGCACGGCGCGCCAGCCGATCGCCGCGACCATCGCCGGCACGCACGCCAGCCCCCACCACGAGCCGAGCATCAGCGGCGTGCCCGCCAGCAGCAGAATCGCGAACGCGTACATCGGATGGCGCACATACGCATACGGCCCGCTGTCGCTCAGCGCATGGCCGCGCTCGCGCTGAATCTTCACGACGGGCGCCGCATAGCGGTTCGCCGCGAACACCCCGCGCGTCGCATAGAGATCGACGAAGATCGCCACCGCGCCGCACACACTGAGCCAAACGGGCACCTGCGACCAGCGATAACGCACGGCGTCGAGACCGATCAGGCACAGCCACGCGCACCAGCCCAGCGCGACCGACACCATGAACACGCGGTCCCAGCGCTGCTGCCCGCGCTGCGCGATGGGCGCGAGCCGCTCGGCGAGCAGACCCGGATCGGTGCGCGCGAGCCACAGACCGATCCAGACGCAGCACGCGGCCCATTCGAGCAGCCACAACCACGCGGCCGGCCACGCGAGCGTGCCCGCCGACGCAAACAGCAAGACGCCCTGAAACGCGAGCCAGATGAGCGTCTGCGTAAAAAGACGCACGATCAGCGGCTTCATGATGCCCTCCTTGCGCCGACGCCTCCGCGAGCTTCAGCGCTTTTCGCCTCGTCCCTGCACGCGCGCGAAACTCGCCTGCATGTCGAAGCCCGCCGTGTCGATGCCGAATTGCGTCGTCAGGCAATCGTCGAGCTCGCCCGCATTGGCGAGCGTGCGATGCGTCGCGTGGCCGGCGACGTCGCGCTCCGTGTAGCGGTCGTTGAAGAGAATCGCGCGACGGCCTTCGCGCGCGATGCACACGATCAAACAGTCCGTGAAGAACGATTCCGGCGACGCCGACGTGTACCAGTTCGCCACTTCGTAATCGCACCAGAGCGCGGGCGCGTCTTCGAAGCGATACACGTCGCCCCACGCTTCGCCGTCGAAATGCTCGAGCGTCCATTCGCGCGCGCTCGTCTCGTTCGTCTCGCTCCTCGGTGTCAGGCGAGCGGGTTCGAGCGGCGTCGCCTGCTCGCCGCGCTGCGCGAACGCGAGCGGCGCGCTCAGCGACGCCCCGCCGAAGCCCACGTCGACGAGCCACGCCTGACCGTCGGCCTGCACGCGCAGCAGCATGTGCGTGCGCGGCGAGGCGGTGTCCTTCGGCTGACCGAACAGCACGCGCGCCGCGAGCGGTTCGACGGCGAAGCCGAGTTGCATCAGCACATGCGCGAACAGCGTGTTGTGCTCGAAGCAATAGCCGCCGCGCCGCGAGTCGACGAGCTTCGCGACGATATCGGGCAACGCGATCGACACGCCGCGCGCCGTAAACGGATTGAGATTTTCGAAAGGTATCGCGCACGGATGCAGACGATGCAACGTGCGCAGCACGTCGAGTGTCGCGTTGCGCGGCCCTTCGTAACCGATGCGGGCAAAATAGCGATCGAGATCGAGCTTGAAATCCTGGTCGGACATGGAGACAGCCTGGCTTTAAAAAAGAGAGATGTGAGGTCGGGTTTACGCGATCAGCGCGCATTGCTTTGGCGCATTGCTTTTGCACCTTGCACGCACCCACGACAAACGCGTTTTAAGTACGCGAATTACATCGATGATAAGCGACTTCTTTCGTCATACCGAATGGCGTTTTTTAACGTTTCTTAATCGTTTGAATTCACTTCGACAGGCAATCGTAAACACCGCCCTTACACCACGTAATCATCGTGAGAATCATTCTCATTTGTGTTGACCTTCAAGATATCGCTGAGTACGATGGCGGCGTCTTGGAGACTCGTAAAAGACTCAGGAATTAAGGCGCCCAACACTAGCGCATGCGCGACTCGATCCCTCGGCGAAGAATTAAATAATTAAGGAATACGATGAAACACAACCGGACAGACGGTGCGTTCGGACGGCGTGCGCCCGCCTTGCGCGGACTCGCGCTGTGGGCGGCGGCATGCGCGACCTTCGCATGCGGCGCGGCGCAGGCACAGACGAGCGGCAACCCCGACGCGCAACCCGAAGCGCCCGAGGCCGATCTCGCGATCAAGGCGGAACCGTCCAACTTCTTCACGGGTATCTGGGCGCGTCAGAATCTGCTCGGCGACATGGGCGGCCTGCGTCCGTGGCTCGGCAAGTACGGCGTCACGCTCGACCTGACCGAAACCAGCGAATATCTCGCGAACGTGCGCGGCGGTCTCAATCGCGGCGGCACCTATGACGGTCTCACCACCGCCACGTTGCAGCTCGATACGAGCAAGGCGCTCGGCATTCCGGGCGGCCTGTTCAACATCAGCGCATTGCAGATTCACGGCTCGAATCTGAGCGCGAACAATCTCGGCACGCTGAACACGGCGAGCGGGATCGAGGCGCAGGACACCACGCGTCTGTGGGAGATGTGGTATCAGCAGTCCTTCCTCGACAGGAAGCTCGACATCAAGGTCGGTCAGCAAAGTATCGACCAGGAATTCATCACGAGCCAGTACGCGGCGCTGTTCGTCAACACGATGTTCGGCTGGCCCGCGCTGCCCTCGTACGACATGCCTTCGGGCGGTCCCGCGTATCCGCTCGCCGGTCTCGGCGTGCGCGTGCGCGGCCAGATCACGCCGTCGCTCACGGGCCTGATCGGCGTGTTCGACGGCGATCCGCTCGGCAACAACCCGAACAATCTCAGCGGCACGAATTTCAATCTGCACAACGGCGCGCTGGTGATCGGCGAATTGCAGTACTCGATCAACCAGCCGTCCGAAGGCGAACTCGTGAGCGCCGACAGCCAGGGCTTGCCCGGCACGTATAAGATCGGCTTCTGGTACAACAGCAATTCGTTCGCCGATCAGCATTACGACAACACCGGCCTCTCGCTCAACAATCCGGCGAGCACCGGCATCGCCGCCGAGCATCGCGGCAACTACAGCATCTACGCCGTCGCCGATCAGATGGTGTGGCGTCCGGACCCCGACGAACCGCGCAGCATCGGCGTGTTCGCGCGCGTGATGGGCGCGCCGGGCGACCGCAATCTCGTCGACTTCTCGGCCAACGCGGGCGTCGTGATGAAAGCGCCGTTCAAGGGCCGCGACAACGACAGCGTCGGTCTCGCCGTCACGTACATCAAGGTCAGCAACGCGGTGCACGATCTCGACATGGACTACCGCACGTTCAACACGGGACCGTACGGCGTGCGCACGCAGGAAACCACGCTCGAAGCGACCTATCAGTATCAGATCAATCCGTGGTGGCAAATGCAGGCCGACGCGCAATACACGTTCAACGCGGGCGCGGGCCAGAACCCGAACGACGCGACCCAGCCGCTGCGCAACACCTTCGTGCTCGGCGTGCGCACCGTCATCACGTTCTGATCCACACCTCACGCATCATGTCTAACCCCAAGTCCTCACGCCACCTCGCCGCGCACGCCAGTGCGCGTGCGTGCGCGCGCGAGGCACGGAGAAATACACAATGAATCACGCCACGCGCAAGCTCCTGTTGTGCTCGGCTCACGCCACCCGCGCGGCGCTCGCGCTCGCCGCCGCCGCGCTGCTCGGCGCGCCCCTCGCTCATGCGGGCGAGCCCGGCATGCTGGAGATCGTCAAGCACCAGACCACGCTCATCAACACCGTGCCCGATAACGGCGACCAGAATCCGTATGCGATCTTCGTCGCGCCGGTGAGCGCCGGCACGGTCAAACAGGGCGACGTGCTGATCGACAACTTCAACAACGCGTCGAACATGCAGGGCACGGGATCGACCATCGTCGACTACCACCCGGACACGAAGCAGATGACGCTGTTCGCCACCATTCCGCGCGATCTCAAGGAATGTCCCGGCGGCGTCGGCCTCTCGACCGCGATGACGATGCTGAAGTCGGGCTGGGTGATCGTCGGCAGCACGCCGAGCAACGACGGCACGACCAACACCAAGGGCGCGGGCTGCCTGATCGTGCTCGACAGCAACGGCAAGATCGCGAAGGCCATCAGCAGCCCGAACATCAACGATCCGTGGGGCAACATGGCCGTGATCGACAACGGCGATCACGCCACGCTGTTTGTGAGCAACGCGGGCTTCGGCGTGGGCGGCACGGACCTCGGCCCGGACGGCGAACCGCCGATCTTCAAGCAGGCCACCGTGCTGCGCATGGAACTCGACATCCCGAACGGCCAGGCGCCCACGGTCAAGAGCGAAACGGTGATCGCGAGCGGCTTCGGCGCGCGCGCCGACCGCGGCGTGTTCCTCGTCGGTCCGACCGGCCTCGCGCTGTCCGCCGACAACAAGCTGCTCTATGTGTCCGACGCGATCGGCAACCGCATCAACGTGATCGAGGACCCGACCACGCGCGACACGAGCGCGGGCGTGGGCCGTCAACTGACTGCGGACGGCCTGCTGCACCGCCCGCTCGCGATGATCACCACGCCGCAGGGCCACCTGCTCGTGACCAACGCGCTCAATGGCCAGGTCGTCGAGATCGACCCGGTCGCGGCGAAGCAACTCTACGCACGCTGGATCGACACCGACAAGGCGCAGACGCCCCCGGGCAACGGCGACCTGTTCGGCATCGCGATGACACCGGCGGGCGACGGCTTCTACTATGTGGAAGACGACGTGAACACTCTCGTGCTGGCGAAATAACCATGTCCTCCGACGATAACCCGAACCGGCCGCAGCGTCCCGCGCGGCGCGGTTTTCTCAAGGCAGGCGGCGCGGCCGTGGCCGCTGGCGCGTCGCTCGGCGCGAGCGGCCTGACGCAGGCCGCCGAAGCGAAGCATCGCGCGCCGATAGCCGTCGATCCGATGAGCGCAGTCGAGCCGTTTTACGCCGCGCATCAGGGCGGCATCGTCACGCCGCAGCAGGCGCACACCTATGTGGCGGCCTTCGATCTCGCGACCACCTCGCGCGACGACGTGATCGCGCTGCTGCGCCAGTGGACCGACATGGCCGCGCGCATGACGCAAGGCCAGTCGGCGGCCTCGCTCGACAACGGCAAGGACGATGCGCCCGCGCCCGATTCCGGCGACGTGCTCGGCCTCGGCCCGGCCGGTCTCACGGTGACGTTCGGCTTCGGTCCCGGCCTCTTCATGTCGGAAGGCAAGGACCGTTACGGCCTCGCGCATCTGCGCCCCGCCGCGCTCGTCGATCTGCCGCGCTTCAACGGCGATCAGCTGGTGGCCGAGAAAACCGGCGGCGACCTCTACGTGCAGGCCTGTGCAAACGACGCGCAAGTGGCCTTCCACGCGGTGCGCCAGCTCGCGCGCCAGGGCTACGGCAAACTGCACATGCGCTGGGGCCAGGCGGGCTTTCTGTCCGGCCCGCGCAACCAGACGCCGCGCAATCTGATGGGCTTCAAGGACGGCACCAACAATCCGCCGACCGCGGACCCGAAGGCGATGAACGAGTTCGTCTGGGCCACTGCCGCCGACGCGCCGTGGATGCAAGGCGGCACCTACACGGTCGTGCGCCGCATCCGCATCACGATCGAGCACTGGGACCAGATGGAACTCGGCTTCCAGGAGCAGGTGTTCGGCCGTCACAAGTACAGCGGCGCGCCCATCGGCCAGGCGAAGGAATTCGACACGGTCGATCTCACCGCGAACGACAAGGACGGCAATCCGCTGATTCCGGAAAACTCGCACGTGCGCCTTTCGAATCGCGCGTCGAACAACGGCGCGCAGATCCTGCGCCGCTCGTACTCGTACAACGACGGCACGAACTTCTATATCGAGCGCTGGCCGCCGTGGCGTCAGGAAACCGAATATGACGCGGGCCTCATCTTCATCGCGCACCAGGCCGACCCGCGCACGGGCTTCATTCCGATCAACCAGAAGCTCGCGAAGTTCGACATGATGAACCAGTTCACCACGCACGTCGGCAGCGCCGTGTTCGCGTGCCCGCCGGGCGCGAAACCCGGCTCGTACATCGGCGCGCAACTGTTCGAGGCATGACGCGAGGCCGGCGGGCGCATCGACGCACGCCGGACCGCGCACGAAGCAAAACAGCACGACTTAAAGCAGCACAACACAAGGCAGCACGACACAAGGCAGCACCACGGATTCATTCGACAACAAGCAACAACAACAGACGACCAACATGAAGACGATCTTTTCCGGTGCGCCGCTGCGCGCCGCCACCCTCGCACTCGCCGTTGCGGGGATGTTGCCGCTGGGCGCGCACGCCGCCTCGATCACGCTCTACAACGCCCAGCACGAGCAGGTCGTGAACCAGCTCGCGAAGGACTTCGAGCAGCAGACCGGCATCGACGTGAAGATCCGCAGCGGCGAAGGTCCGGCGCTGGCCGCGCAACTCGTGGCCGAAGGCGACAAGACGCCCGCCGACGTCTACTTCACCGAGAACTCGCCCGAGCTGATGCTGCTGGAAGAGAAAGGCCTGCTCGCGCCGGTGCAGGCTTCGACGCTCGCCGAAGTGCCCGCGCACTACAGCTCGCCGGCCGGGCAGTGGGTCGGCGTGACCGCGCGCGAAAACGTGCTGACGTACAACACGGTGAAGCTGCAACCCGCGCAACTGCCGCAATCGATCTTCGATCTCGCGAAGCCCGAGTGGAAGGGCAAGGTCGGCATCGCGCCGAGCGACGCCGACTTCCTGCCGCTCGTCGACGCCGTGCTCGCCGCCAAAGGCGAAGCGGCCACGCTCGAATGGCTCAAGGGCCTGAAAGCCAACGCGCAGATTTTCGACGACGACGAAGGCGTGGTCGCGGCGGTCAATCGCGGCGCGGTCGCGACCGGCATCATCAACAACTACTACTGGGACCGTCTGCACGCTGAACTCGGCGACAAGAAAACGCGCAGCGCCGTCGCGCATTTCGCCAACGGCGACGTGGGCGCGCTCGTGAACGTCTCCGGCGCGGCCGCGATGAAGTCGGCGCACAACCCGGACGGCGCGCAGAAGTTTCTCGCCTACCTCGTGAGCGAGCGCGCGCAGAAGCTGATGGCGCAAGGCCACATCAGCTTCGAATATCCGCTGCGTCCGGGCGTGCAGGGCGATCCGATCAACAAGCCGTTCGATCAGCTGCATCCGCCCGCGCTGACGATCCAGCAACTCGGCGACGACAGCCAGGCGGGCCGTCTGCTGCGTCAGGCCGGCCTGCTGTAATTCGCAAGGATGGCGAAGCGATTGTGAGTGAAGCCGTTACCTCGGCGCGCGCGATGCCGGATCAGCCCGATGCCGATCTCGACCGGACCGGCATCGCGGCGCATGCCGTCACGCGCCGCCGCGCGCCGCGCGCGCTGTTTCTCGCCGCCGCGCTCGGACCGCTGCTGGTCCTGCTGCCGCTCGCGCTGACGTTCTGGCGCGCGCTGTCGTTCGGTTTCGCCGACGCGGCGGAGCTGATCTTTCGTCCGCTCGTCGGCGAGCTGCTCGTCAACACGCTCAGCATCACCGCGAGCGCGACGCTGGCGTCGGCCGTGCTCGGCACCGCCGTCGCGTGGTTCGTCGAACGCACCGATCTGCCGGGACGGCGCGCGTTCGCGTTGCTCGCCGCCGCGCCGCTCGCCATGCCCGCGTTCATCACGAGCTATGCGTGGGTGTCGTTGAGCCTCGATTTGCAGGACTTTCTCGGCGCGTTCATCGTCATCACGACCGCGTATTTTCCGCTCGTCTATCTGCCGGTGGCGGCGGCGCTGCGCGGGCTCGATCCCGCGCTCGAAGAATGCGCGCGCGCACTCGGCTGCAACCGCTGGGCGATTTTCGTGCGCGTGGTGCTGCCGCAATTGCGCCCCGCCCTGCTCGGCTCGATGCTGCTGGTCGCGCTCGGCGTGCTGTCCGAATTCGGCGCGTTCACGCTGCTGCGCTTTCGCACGTTCACGACCGAGATCTACGCCGAATATCGCACCAGCTTCGACGGCGGCGGCGCCTCGCTGCTCGCCTGCGTGCTGATCCTGCTGTGCCTCGTGTGTCTCGTGTTCGAATTCCGCGTGCGGGGACGCGCGCGTTACGAACGCGTCGATCGCGGCGCGCGGCGCGCGGTCGGCCGTCTCGCGCTGGGCCGCTGGCGCTGGCCGGTCACGCTCGCGTTCGTCGCGCTCAACGTGGGCACGCTCGGCGTGCCGCTCGCGATGATCGGGTACTGGCTCACCCAGCCGGGCGCCGCCGCGATCACGCCCGCCGACGTCTCGCCCGAACTGCTGTTCTCCACCACGCTCGCCTCGCTGCGGCTCGGCCTGCTGGCCGCCGTCTTCACGACGCTGCTCGCGCTGCCGCTCGCATATCTGCTCGCGCGCTATCCGGGCCGCGCGGCGACGTTTCTCGAACGCACGGCGTTCATCGCGCAAGGCGTGCCGGGACTCGTCATCGCGCTGGCCGTCGTGTCGCTCGCGGTGCGCGCGCTCGAACCGCTCTATCAGAGCACCACGCTGCTGATCGTGGTCTACGCGATCCTGTTCTTGCCGCTCGCGCTCGTGAGCGTGCGCGCGGCGCTGTTGCAGGCGCAGCAGCGTCTCGAAGAGACGGCGCGCGCGCTCGGTCTCGGCTGGTTCGCCACGCTGCGGCGCGTGGTGCTGCCGCTCGCGGGACCGGGTCTGGGCGCGGCGGCGTCGATGGTCTTCATCTCGGTCGTCACCGAACTGAACGCCACGCTGCTGCTCGCGCCGATCGGCACGCACACGCTCGCCACCCAGGTCTGGTCCGACACCTCGACGCTCGCGTTCGCCGCCGCCGCGCCCTATGCGGCGCTGCTCACGGCGCTCTCGCTCGCGGCCTCGGGCCTGCTGTTCGCCTTCGCGGGCAAGTCGGCGCTCGCCGCGCAGGCCGGCCCGCCCTCTTCATCCGATTCCTCGCGCCCATGAGCACACTTCGCATTGCCGGCGTTTCCAAGGCCTTCGACGGCCATCCCGTGCTGCACGACGTGCATCTCACGGTGAAGTCCGGCTCGCTGCTCGCGCTGCTCGGCCCCTCGGGCAGCGGCAAGACCACGCTGCTGCGCCTGCTGTGCGGCTTCGAGCGCGCCGACGCGGGCAGCATCGAAATCGGCGGACGACGCGTGGCCGACGACACGCTGCATCTGCCCGCCGAACAGCGCCAGATCGGTTACGTGCCGCAGGAAGGCGCGCTGTTTCCGCATCTCTCGGTCGCGGACAACATCGTGTTCGGCCTGCCGCGCGCGCAGCGGCGCACGCGCCATCGCGTGTCGGAACTGCTCGAACTCGTCGGGCTTCCCGAGTCCTGCGCCAATCGCGCGCCGCAGCAGTTATCGGGCGGACAGCAGCAGCGCGTGGCGCTGGCGCGCGCACTCGCGCCCGCGCCCGGTCTCGTGATGCTCGACGAACCGTTTTCGTCGCTCGATGCGGCGTTGCGCGTGGAAACCCGCGCCGCCGTGGCGCGCGCACTCGCGGCGGCGGGCGCGACGGCCGTGCTGGTCACGCACGATCAGGCGGAAGCGCTCTCGCTCGGTCATGAGGTTGCCGTGCTGTTGAATGGGCGGCTCGTGCAGACGGCCGCGCCGCAGACGCTGTACCGCCGGCCTGTCACGCGCGAACTCGCGGCCTTCGTCGGCGAAGCGGTGTTGCTGCCGGGGCGCGTCAGCGCGGGATTCGCGCATTGCGCGCTCGGCGCGCTGCCGCTTGCGCAGGACACGCCGGCAACGCCCGGCAATGTCGATGTCGACGTCGACGTGATGCTGCGCCCCGAACAGATCGACGTCCTGCCGCACGATGCGATGCGCCCCGGCGCGCTCGACGCGCGCGTGCGCGACGTCACGTTCCAGGGCCAGGACGCCGCGCTCACGCTGGAATTGCAGCTTGATCCGGCTCAAGCGCCCACGCCGATCCGCGCGCGCGTGCCGGGCTTTCGCACGCCGCAGCCGGGCGAGCGCGTGCGCGTGGCGGTGGGCGGCGAAGTCAGCGTCTATCCGCGCTGACGACGCACCGAGAGATCCTGAACCATCTGTTCAACGAAGTAATCGCAGGTCGGCCGATTCGACTTCACGCTGCGCGCGACCACAATGTCGAGCGGCTCGATCGTCGGCAGACCCTGCGCCTCGCCGAGTACTTCGAAGCGCGCGGGCACGCTGCAACGCGTGAGCGCCACCACGGCGATGCCCGCCTCCACCGTCGCCATCAATCCCGTGAGGCTCGCGCTGCTGAACGCGGCGCGATAGCGGATGCGCGCCGCGTCGAGCGCCGCCACCGTATGCGCACGCGCGACGCTGCCGTGCTCGTAGAGCCCGACCGGCAGCGGCGACATCGCAAGCGGAGCCGGATCGTCGGGCGAACCGACCCACACCATGTCCTCGCTGCGCACGAATTCGCCGCGAATCTGCTTGTCGCGCGTCACGAAGGCCACGTCGATCTTGTTGTCCGCCAGCATCGGCCCGAGCGCCACGCTCTGCGCGCAGACGATCTCGATCTCCACATGCGGGTACAGCGTCGAAAAGCGCCTTAAAACCGGCGACAGCAGCGCCGCCATGTAATCGTCGGGCGCGCCGAGCACCACGCGCCCCGTCACCTCGGGCCGCACCAGCGCCGACCACGCCTCTTCCTGGAGATCGAGCGCGCGCCGCGCATATTCGAGCAGCGTGTTGCCGGGCCGCGTCAGCGCCAGATTACGCGTGTCGCGCGTGAACAGCGTGGTGCCGAGCATCAGTTCCAGCCGCTTGATCTGCATGCTCACGGCCGCCTGCGACCGATGCACCGATACGGCCGCCTTCGTGAAACTGCCCGCGTCCGCGACGGCCACGAAGCTGCGCAAGAGGTCGAGATCGAACTCGGGATTCATGATTCATCAGCCAGATTGATGGAATTGTTCAATTTAATTCGTTTGCCGACACCCTGCAACTCACGAATACTGAAACGGTTTTCAACCTGCTTTCGCTTTCCAGCGTTTTCCTGCCAATGTCGTCCGCGCAAACCGACCTTCAAAACAGCCGCCAGGGCGTCGCCATGCTCGCGGGCGGCGGCCTGCTGATGGGCACCATCGGCGTGTTCGTCGAAGAGGCGCATCTCGGCGCGCTCACGCTGGTGTTCTTCCGCTGCCTGTTCGGCATGCTCGCGCTCGCCGCGTACTGTGCGTGGAAAGGCTGGCTCGCGCCGCGCCAGCTCGTGCGCCAATTCACGCGCCGCACCTTCGCGCTCGCCTTCATTTCGGGCGTGCTGATGGTGACGCAGTGGG
This sequence comes from Paraburkholderia sp. Ac-20347, assembly GCF_017104805.1. Taxonomy (NCBI): domain Bacteria; kingdom Pseudomonadati; phylum Pseudomonadota; class Betaproteobacteria; order Burkholderiales; family Burkholderiaceae; genus Paraburkholderia; species Paraburkholderia sp. Ac-20347. The sequence continues at coordinate 23,393 of NZ_JAAGPN010000107.1, forward strand.
TCGGCTTTTTCGATTCGATCCATCGCACCAGCATCGCGGTCGCGACGGTCGTGTTCCATGTGCAGCCGTTCTGGGTCGTGCTGATCGGCGCGGCGATCTTTCACGAGCGCCTCGGCGCGGACCGGCTCGGCTGGATCGCGATTGCGTTCGTGGGACTCGTGCTCGCCTCGGGCGTGCTCGCGGAAAGCCAGGTGGCCGATCATCCGCGTTATCTGATTGGTCTGGCCGAAGCGCTCGGCGGATCGGTGCTCTATGCGAGCGTCACGCTGATCGCGAAGAGTCTGCGCGAACTGCGTCCGCATCTGTTCACGCTGACGCAATGCGCGGTGGGCGCGCTGTGTCTGCCGCTGATCGCGCCCTTCGTCGCGCCGCTCGAACTCACGCATATTTCGGCGCCGCAATGGGGCTGGCTGGTGGGCATGGGCGTGCTGCACACGGGGCTGTCGTACGTGCTGATCTACGGCGCGCTGCCGAAGCTCACGACGCCCGTGATCGCCGTGCTGCTGTTCGTGTATCCGCTCACGGCCATCGCCGTCGATGCGGTCGTCTACGGCCGCGCGCTGAGCGTGCCGCAACTCGCGGGCATGGTGCTGATCGTGACGGCGAGCCTCGGCGTCAATCTCGGCTGGCGTCTGTTGCCGCCGAGGCTCGCGTTCAAACGGCGTTGACCCCGAAGGGCCTGGCGCTCAACCCGGCAACACTTCGCCCTTCGTTTCCGGTGCGAACGGAATGATCAGCAGGCCGACCACGAACGCGATCGCCGTGAGCGCGACCGGCACGCCGAGCGTGTGCATATGCAGCACCGCCGCGCCCAGCATGAAGTTCACACCCGCGCCCACGAACCGTCCGAACGAGGTGCAGAATGCAAACGCCGTGGCGCGCACGCGCGTGCCGAACTGCTCGGGCAGCCACAGGCTGAACAGCGCGAAGTTGCCGCCGAAAAAGCCCAGCACGAACAGAATGGCGATGAACGGCACGAGCCCGTTTTCGAGGTAATAGGCCCAGCCGAAGCTCGCCGCGATCGTCACCGCCATGCCCGCGAAATAGACCGCCAGCGTCCATTTGCGACCGATGCGTTCGGCCATCGGCGGCAGCGCGAGACAGCCCAGAATCGTGCCGATCGACAGAATGCCCGTGGCGATCGACGCCGTGCGAATCGCCTCGGCCTTGCTCGCGCCCGCCCGGGTGGCGAGCTGGATCACCGCCGACGGCTCATACACTGCGCCCGCCCACAAACCGATGATCGCAATCGTCAGCAGCGCGCACGCGACCACGGTGCGGCGACGATAACCGGCGCTGAAAATCTCGCGCAGCGGATGGCCGTGATGCACGTGGCTCGCGTCCGACTTCTGCCACTTGTCCGGCTCCTCCACGCGCGTGAGCACGAGAATGGCGACCACCACCGGAATCGCGCCCATCAGGAACATCGCGCGCCAGCCGAAATGCACGCCGACCGTGTAGTTCAGCGCCGCCGCGATGAAGAAACCTGCGTAATACCCCGTCTGCAGATAACCCGCGCCCATCTTGCGCCGGTCCTCGGGCCATGATTCGGCCACGTAGGTGCCCGCGAGCGCCCATTCGCCGCCGATACCCACGCCCGCGAGAAAGCGGTAGATGGCGAGCGCCCACACGCTTTGCGCGGTCGCCGACAGGCCCGTGAAGATCGCAAACATGAAGATGGTGCCCGCGAGCACGCGCGTGCGGCCGAAGCGATCCGCCAGCGGCCCCCAGATGAACGACAGCCCCCAGCCGACGAGGAACAGCGCGAACAGGATCGAGCCCGCGAGACCGATGTTCGGCGCGGTCGCGGCATAGCCGGAACGCGGCAGCAATTCGGTGAGCGCGGGCGTGAGCACGAGCGCGTAGATGAACGAGTCCATGCCGTCGAGCGTCCAACCGGCCCAGGCGCCCCAGAAACCGGCGATTTGCGAGCGGTTCAGCGGCGTCTTGTGAGCACGCCGGGCGGGCTCGGTAATCGAATTCATGATGCTCCTCTCTCCTGTGATGCCGCGCGCCCTGAATGCTGATTGAAAGCGCGGCGCGGAACGCGAACCGGACTGTGGCCGGCTCTCTTCAAGAACTCCCTGTGAGCCCCCGATTTCTGCTTTCCCCGTCTATTCTGTATTGCGCGTTTTGCGGGTTTGCGAGGCTTTCGCCCTTGTCGTTTTATATATAATATTTGATCTCATGAGCGACGCAACGAATGGTTTTCCCCTGGACGGCAGCGCGACGGAGGGCTCGGCAAACGGATTGCCGACGCTCGCGGCGCCTCGCACCAGCACTTCGCGCATGATCGCGGACGCCCTGCGCACCGCCATCGTCGAAGGCACGCTCGCGCCGGACGCGCCACTGCGCCAGGACGCGATCGCGAGGCATTTCTCGGTCAGCGCCATTCCCGTGCGCGAGGCGCTGCGCCAGCTCGCGAGCGAAGGCTGGGCGCGCATCGAAGTGAACAAGGGCGCGAGCGTCGCCTCGCTGTCGCGCGACGAGGCCCGCGAGATCTACGAGATCCGCTCGGCGCTCGAAAGCCTCGCGCTGGGTCTCGCGATTCCGAATCACACGGCCGCCTCGCTGCGCGACGTGAGCGCGCTGGCCGCGGCCGCGAAGCGCGAGCGCGACCCGTCGCTGTATGTGGCGCGCAACGAGGACTTCCATATGAGCCTCTACGCGCCCGCGGGCCGCCCGCAGCTGATGGACATGCTCGTCACGCTGCATCGGCGTGGCGAGCGTTATCTGCGGCTTAAATTCGGCTTTCCCGCCTACAAGGGCGAGTCCGATGCCGAACACGCCGAGATCCTCGCCGCCGTCAAACGCCGCGATGTCGCCGCCGCGCAGGCGCTCGTGGCCGCGCATCTGCTCGGCACCGGCGAGCTGATCTACCAATTTCTGACCGATCGACAGGCCGAACGCGCCGCGGCGCAGCCCGCCGCGAAGAAAGCGCGCGCGCCCTCTCCTGCGTCTCCCGCATCCTCCCGCTCACGGAGCCGAACTCCCGATGAAGCCTCAAGCTGATACCTCCGCCTCGCCCGCTCACGCCAGCCCGGCGCCGCGCTCGTGGACCACGCGCCGCGACGAGAAAGCGCGCCGCCTCGCCGCCATTTCCGGCTGGCTCGAAGACGGCGTGCTGCCCGCCTCGCGCATGACCGACGCGCTCGAACTGCTGATCCGCCCCGGCGACCGCGTGGCGCTCGAAGGCGACAACCAGAAGCAGGCCGACTTCCTCTCGCGCTCGCTCGCAAAAGCCGATCCCGCGAAGCTCAACAACATTCATCTGCTGATTTCGAGCATCAGCCGCCCCGAACACCTCACGCTGTTCGAGCGCGGCATCGCGCATCGCGTGGACTTCGCGTTCGCGGGGCCGCAGAGCCTGCGCGTGGCGCAACTGCTCGAAGACGGCCAGCTCGAAGTGGGCGCGATCCACACCTACGTGGAGCTGTACGCGCGCATGTTCGTCGATCTGATTCCGCAGGTCGCGCTGCTCTGCGCGGAAAAGGCCGACCGTCACGGCAATCTCTACACCGGCCCGAACACCGAAGACACGCCCACGATCGCCGAAGCCGCCGCGTTCAGCCAGGGCATCGTGATCGTTCAGGTCAACGAAATCGTCGATGAACTGCCGCGCGTCGATATTCCGGGCTCGTGGGTGGACGTGGTCGTGCAGGCCGACCGCCCGTTCGCGGTCGAGCCGCTGTTCACGCGCGACCCGCGCCATATCGGCGACCTGCAGGTGCTCACGGCGATGATGGTCATCAAGGGCATTTACGCGCCCTACGGCATCACCGCGCTCAATCACGGCATCGGCTTCGACACGGCCGCGATCGAACTGCTGCTGCCGACCTACGGCGAACAGCTCGGCCTCAAGGGCAAGATCTGCCGCAACTGGACGCTCAATCCGCATCCCACGCTGATCCCCGCCATCGAATCGGGCTGGGTGGACAGCGTGCATTGCTTCGGCAGCGAAGTGGGCATGGAGGCGTACATCGCCGCGCGCCCCGACGTGTTCTTCACCGGCAGCGACGGCAGCCTGCGCTCGAACCGCGTGCTGTGCCAGCTCGCGGGGCAATATGCGGTCGATCTCTTCATCGGCTCCACGCTGCAGATCGACGCCGATGCAAATTCGTCGACCGTCACGCGCGGGCGTCTCGCCGGTTTCGGCGGAGCGCCGAACATGGGCCACGATCCGCGCGGCCGCCGTCACGCTAGCGAAGCGTGGCTCAAGCTGCTCAAGGACACGGGCCCGGTGTCGCGCGGCCACAAACTCGTGGTGCAGCTCGCGGAAACGTGGAAGAAAGGCGGCGAGCCGACCTTCGTCGACGAACTGGACGCGATCGCCGTGGGCGAGAAAAGCGGCATGCCGGTCGCGCCCGTGATGATCTACGGCGACGACGTGAGCCACGTGGTCACCGAGGAAGGCATCGCGCATCTGCATCGCGCGGAAGGCATCGAGGAGCGGCGCGCGTCGCTCGCGGCGGTCGCGGGCGTGACGCCGATCGGCCTGCGCGCGAAACCCGAAAAAACCGAGGAATTGCGCCGCCGCGGCATCGTGCAGTTCCCCGAGGATCTCGGCATTCGTCGCGGCGAGGCCAAGCGTTCGCTGCTCGCCGCGCGCAGCATCGACGATCTGGTGACGTGGTCGGGCGGTCTGTACACGCCGCCCGCGCGCTTTCGCAGCTGGTGAGCGCGATGCGCACGCAATCGAATCCGTCGCCGGCTGTTGCTGCGCCGCTGGCTGAGAGCGCGCCTTTTTCGTCATCCGAAGCGGTACACGCAAGCGCTCACGAAGCGGCGCTGCGCCCCGACGCGCAACTGGCGCGCTTCGCCCGCGACGCGCTGATCGATGAAGCGCGGCTCACGCCGAAGCCCGCGCTCGTCGATGCACGCGGCAGCGGCGCGCACGTCGATCTCGACCTGGCGATCATGCTGCGCTCCGCGCACGCGCTCGAACCGACCTTCGCCGCGCTCGCGCGCGCTTCGTCCGGCGCACGGCCCGGCACCGCGCTGCGCACCGACCTCGCGCGCATCGGCCGCGCGGGCGAAGCGGCGATGATGCGCGCGACCGCCGGCAGCAACGCGCATCGCGGCGCGATCTGGATCGTGGGCCTGCTGGTCGCGGGCGCGG
>NZ_JAAGPN010000108.1:0-28450 GCF_017104805.1 Paraburkholderia sp. Ac-20347
AACGCCTACATTCGTTGGTACAACGAGAAACGGATCAAGGGCTCCCTTGGCTATCTCAGCCCCATCGAATACCGTGAAAGCTTGGGATTAACGACGTAACCCAGTCCAAGAAAATGTCCGCATCCCCGGTGGGTCAGGATTCGGTGAACGCCAACAACCCGTGCGATCACGGGCTTTTTGCATCCATAAATCGCGTGCATCATGTCTGCGAAGCGCGTCGCGTCCAGTTGATTCCCGTCCGGATCGTTTGCGCTCGCACGCTTCATCCATGCCAGATCCGCACCTGCGCAGAACACACTGCCGTTTGACGAAAGGACGACGAGTCGAACGGTGTCGCTTGATGAGAGAAGACGGAAACAATGCGTCAGCTCATCAATCATCGCTTCGTTGAACGCGTTGTGGACTTCCGGTCGGTTCAACGCAAGATGAGCGACTCCGCTTTCATCGATCATCAAGCTAACGGTCTCGAAAGACTCATTTAGTGAAGTCGAAACAAACATATTTTTCCCATGATTGGGGTAAGAGTAAGGCGGTAGGCCACCGTGTCCTTCGGACAATTTCGATCTGGCATACCACGCGTGTCAGACCAATAATTCCGCTCGGTAGGAGGGCGCTGCTTCAACAGTTCCATCGGAACTCCTGCGTTGGTTGTCTCTACGCGCCGGGATCGCCGCGAAAAAAAATCCGCCTCTAATCAGGCGCCCGATTTGCCCATGCATTAAGCGAATCAGTTAAACGGAAGTACCCGAATTCCTTTCATCCGGGCGAATGAGGCCTTCATCGACGGCCGTGCAATCCAGTTCGCAACATTGCCCGGCGCGACGCAGCGACCCAACAATGAAGCGACGTACGCCAGGTCTTCCGAAGTCGCGTGCCATTCCGCCTCGCTTACGACACGGTCATCCAGTGAACCGCACACGCGCAAGGGCGCAGATCAGGCGGTTGAAGCCTTGTCTGATACGGTCAACCGGAGATTGACGAAGACCTTCTCAAGCACCTCGTTCCAGCGGGTGATCGCAGCGACCGAGCCGTTGATGCAGTCGGCACTAGCACCTCGCAAATGTTGAGCATCGGCACTTCACACTTGACGAGCTTGCGACCTGGGACACCCCCTGGAGTTTGTCGTGTTTGAACCGAACTGGCAGTAGTGCGGGCTACTGACGGTCAGCCAACCGAGCATACGCGTGCAAGGCGCACCTCACGAACTGCCCAGCTGGAACACTGAAACTGCCTCGGCCATCGATTCCGCCTGCTGTTCGAGCGCACCAGCGGCAGCTGCAGCCTGCTCAACCAGGGCCGCGTTTTGCTGAGTGACGTGATCCATCTCAGCAACCGCGACACCTACTTGCCTGATCCCCTGGCTCTGCTCGTCGGTCGCCGCGGTGATATCGGCCATGATGGTGGCGACACGCTGCACGGCCGCCACGATCTCTGTCATCGTCTGTCCCGCCAGCGTGACCTGTTCGTTGCCCACCCTGATATCTTCGACCGACGTCATAATCAGTGTCTTGATATCACGAGCGGCGCCCGCGCTCCGTTGAGCGAGCATGCGCACTTCGCTTGCCACGACTGCAAATCCTCGCCCCTGCTCACCAGCGCGGGCTGATTCGACCGCTGCGTTAAGCGCAAGTATGTTGGTCTGAAACGCTATGCTGTCGATCATTCCAGTGATGTCGGCAATCTTCTGCGAGTTCGCATCAATTGAGCCCATGGCCTGGACAGCGCGCTTTATGACATCCCCACCGCGCAAGGCGATATCCGCAGCAGTTTTCGCTAATTCGCTCGCCTCGCGTGCGTTATCAGCATTGTTCATGACAGTGGATGTCAGTTCCTCCATGCTAGCCGCCGTTTCTTGCAACGATGCCGCCTGACGCTCGGTACGACTCGAAAGGTCGAGATTGCCAGTGGCAATTTCTCGCACGCCCCCATGGATCAACTCGCACGTCGAGCGCACATTGCTAACGGTTCGCGTCAGTCCGTCACGCATGCGCGCCATCGACGCAAATAGCCTTCCCAGTTCGTTCGATCCAGCTTCCGGAACCGGTGGCGTGAGATCGCTTCCCGCAATCCGGTCAAGCAGTTCTGATGCGGCCTGCAGCGGCTGCAGTACAATACGGCCAAGCGCAAAGTGAACTGCAACAATCAAAGCTAGCGCGAAAGCGATCCCGGCTGTCACCATGCCCAGCACATACCGGTATTCACGTTCGGCTTGTGATGCGGACGTTCTCGAAAGTTTCTGCGCAAGATTCTGAAAGCGTTCGAGATTGGCAGAATATTTACCGCCCGCGGGAGTCACATCGCGGTTATTAGTGATCACGTAAGCATCCGTTTCACCGCGCTGCAACTCATCGAACGCCGCTCGAAGGGCCACACCCAATGCCTTGGACGACTCCACAAGCTCTCCCTTCAGGCGATCATCTTGACCGGCAAACCGCGCGGCGGCAGCAAAGGTAACAACGGCATTGTCGGCATCCTTGATCGACGCCTGGGCGCTATCAAGCGCCGCGCTTCGGATGCCCGCATCGCCGCTTTCCTTCATGACTGAATAGGCTCGCATAAGAGCTCCGCGAGTTCGAGTCATGTCCTTATATAGATCGTTGGCCAGAATTACCTGATCCGAGATTTCTTGACGATCTCTAGCATTCTCGTTTGCGCGGCCCAGAGTGAGCACGCCAACTGCCCCTCCCGCTAGGATCATCAGAGAAAAGACTATCAGAACAGCAAGCAAACAGTGCTTCACTGAAATGTCGCGCATGGGAACCCACTTGTTCATCATTCTGGTTTAAACGCGAGATCCCGCCGTTTCCTGGTGCGCGGAATCCTTAGAGAGATGTCTTAAGGTACGTTACACATTCTGACGGCCCGGTTGCGATGCTGGATACGGTAGCCGATGACGCTGGATACGGCAGCCGATGATCAGTCTCGGAGCAGCTGCCTCCAGGCTGCTCCTACGTGCTCGTTTCGTCCTTCTTGAACAGCACCGGACGCAGGAGACATGGCCCCCGGTTAAAGAACGACACATCGAATTACCGAAAGTGCGAGTTCTTCGACTATCTCGTTGAACCCGTTGCGCACTGTCTGCCGATTTAACAACACCCGAACAACGGCGTCGGCATGTCGTTGGCGTCAGCCTGGATACGGATCATCTACAACGATTTTCCTTTCGATGACGCGATGCATACCACTTCTTCCAGATGCCAAGAACAACGTCAACCGACGCCTTCGTTTTCTCCAACTTCAGACTATGCGACGTCAGCCGGCTGATTATTCTTAGTAAGTCTCAAGGTGTAACCTACCCTCTCTCTTGAGGCGTGGCCAAAGCGCAGTCCAGTCAATGCCCGCTTCATCCGCAATCTGCTGTAGCACCTGCAGGACACCCTCTTCCATACTCTTGAGGCCGCATACATAGATATACGTATTCTCGTCCTTCAAAAGATGAGCAACGTCGGCGGCACGCTCGCGCATCGCGTCCTGAACATGGCGCTTTGGCCGCCCCGGGGTACGCGAGAACGCGAGATTCGTATCGACGAAGTCCTTCGGGAGATTCGTCAGCGGACCGAAATAGGGCAGCTCTTCCTTGGTCCGGGCGCCAAAGAACAACATCAATTTGCCGGTCGCTCCCTTCAGGCGGTGGCGGCGACGATATTCGGTCATCGCACGCATCGGCGCAGCACCCGTACCCGTACAAATCATCAGGAGATGCGTGTTCGGATGATTGGGCATGAGGAAGGTGTTGCCGAACGGACCGATAACCGTGACGCTATCGCCCTTCCTCAGATTGCACAGATAGTTCGAGCACACGCCATCCACGTCGTTGCCTGCGTAGTCCCGTGTAACACGTTTCACTGTTAGCGAGACGTTGTTGTAGAGTGGACGCTCCCCGTCTCGCGGGTTCGCCAGAGAATATTGACGGGCGTGGTGGGGCCTGCCATCCGCCATGTTCCCGGGCGGCAACACACCGATGGACTGCCCCTCGAGCACGGGAAACGGCAGCGAGCCGAAATCCAGAACGATGTGATGAATGTCGCTCTCCGCCGTCTCGTCAGTGACCCGGTAGTTGCCCATCACCCTGGCGGTAACCGGCGTCTTGTGCGTGTAGAGATTCACATACGGCTTCGCCGCGGACCAGGGTGGTAAGGTCGAGCCGCGAATAACGTCGACGTCAGGCGCGTTGGTCTCCTCGCCAGAATTCAGTGAGACATCGAAACGGGGGATCTCGATTGAAGCGCCAACGGACGCATTCTGCGCGGGTAGTTCGTCCCAGCTGAACTGCTCGTCGATACTGTAGGCGTCGACTTTAAGGACATTGCGCCAGTTGTCGATTGCTCCAGTCGGACACGGCGGCACACAGGCCATGCAGCCATTGCACAGCTCTGCCTTGACTACATAGTTGTTGCTGTCGTGGGTGATTGCGTCGATTGGACACGTTTCTTCGCAGGTGTTACACCGGATGCAGATTTCTGGATCAATCAGGTGTTGCTTCAGTACTTCCATCGGAATGACGGCATTCATGGTTGTCTCCCTACGTCTGGTTCGGGGGCAACGATATGCCCCGAACCAGGCGCCTGATCAGCCTATGTGGTGAATCAGGCGAATCAGTTAAAACGAACGTATTCGAAGTCCACTGCCTGACGATTGATGCCCATCGGCGGCGGTGCGATCCAGTTCGCAAACTTGCCCGGCTCCACGCAGCGGCCCATCAGTGACGCCACGTACGCACGATCTTCGGATGTCGGAAGCCATTGCGCCTCGTTTGCGGCCCATTCGGTCTCGCTCACGACATGGCCATCCGGGGAGATGCGCACGCCGGCGAACGTACCAATCTGGCGGTTAAACGCCTTGTGAGGCACCGTCAGGCGGAAATCGATGCCGGCCTTCTCAAGCACTTTGTTCCAGCGGTTCACGCCAGCGACCGAGTCCTTGATGTAGTCGTCGCGCAGTACCTCGTTCATCGCATTGAGCATCGGCACCTCACGCTCGACGAGCTTGCCATCCTGCACATCCAGCAGCTTGTAATGCTGGCCGTTCAGTTGATGGTCGTCGTCGCGCTTCGTTTCTTCATAGCGCCCCTTGAGACCCGAGCTGTAGAACGTCGCGGCATTCGATGACTGGTCCGCGCCGAAGAGGTCGATCGTCACCGAATAGTGGAAATTCAGGTAGCGCTGGATGGTATCGAGGTCGATAACCCCGGCAGCCCGCAACTTCTTCACATCGTCGGTCTTCAGCTCGTTCATCACCTGCGCCGTGCGTTGCACAACACGCGAGACGCCCGACTCGCCGACGAACATGTGATGCGCTTCTTCCGTGAGCATGAACTTCGTAGTGCGCGCCAGCGGGTCGAAACCCGACTCGGCGAGTGCGGACAGCTGGAACTTGCCGTCGCGGTCCGTGAAGTACGTGAACATGAAGAAAGCAAGCCAGTCCGGCGTTCTTTCGTTGAATGCCCCGAGGATGCGGGGATTGTCGTCGTCCCCCGATCGACGGTCGAGGAGCGCCTCTGCTTCCTCGCGGCCGTCACGTCCGAAGTAGCGGTGAAGCAGATACACCATCGCCCAGAGGTGGCGACCCTCTTCCACGTTGACCTGGAACAGGTTGCGCAGGTCATACATGGACGGCGCCGTGAGACCGAGGTGGCGCTGCTGCTCCACGGAAGCGGGCTCCGTATCGCCCTGCGTGACGATAATGCGGCGCAGGTTCGCACGATGTTCGCCTGGCACGTCCTGCCACACGGCCTCGCCCTTGTGCTCGCCAAAATGAATCTTGCGATCCTGCTCGCCGGGTGCGAGGAAGATGCCCCAGCGATAGTCGGGCATCTTGACGTGGTCGAAATGTGCCCAGCCACCGGCGTCGACGCTCACGGCGGTGCGCAGGTACACGTCGTAGCCGTGGGAGCTTTCGGGGCCCATATCATCCCACCACGACAGGAAGTTGGGCTGCCACTGCTCGAGCGCGCGCTGGAGTGCGCGATCGTCGGCCAGGTTGACGTTGTTCGGAATTTTTTCGCTATAGTTAATCGTAGACATTACGTTTCCTTAGGCAGTTTCAGGGACGTCAGACGCGTGCGATGTCGAATTGGGCCTTGCTGCCTTTGCCGTAGACCTTCAACGCGCCTTTTTCGCCGACGGCATTCGGCCGGTTGAAAATCCAGTTTTGCCAGGCAGAGAGGCGACCGAAGATTCGTGTCTCCATCGTCTCGGGGCCGTTAAAGCGCAGATTTGCCTCGAGACCGGTCAGTGCGTCGGGAGACATTGCTGCGCGCTCTTCGAGCGCAATGCGGACTTCGTCGGCCCAGTCGATGTCATCAGGCGCCGCCGTGACCAGCCCGAGGCGTTCCGCCTCGACCGGCTTCACCTCATGACCAATCTTTTCGCGCACCGCAGTCATCGGGCCCACTTCGTCGTAAAAACGACGTGCCAGACGCGACTGATTGGTAATCATCGGGAAAAGGCCGAAGTTCGCATCGGAGAGCACAATTGCTGGCTCTTCTTCTTCGTTCGAGGGCAGTGAGGCCATGTACGTACGGTCTGCAGCAAATGCGAATTCTGCGAACGTGCCAGCGAAGCACGAGCCCGGCTCGATCAGGGTGAAAATCGAACGCGATGAGACGTCAATGCGGGCGAGCGTTCGGCGCAACATGCCGATGGTTTCACGAACGAACCAGTGTTCGCGATGTTTGAGCAGCGAGGCATCAGCCGCCAGAACGGACTTTGCGTCGCCGGACGTCTTGAAGATCCACGTCCCAACCTCGAGCTCGTTCGTGCGCATTGAAAGGATGGCGTCGTCGAGTTCGCGAGCGAACTGCAGCGGCCACCATGCAGCGCCGGCCGATACGATCCCTTCGATGGTCTCCGGGAGCAGACCCACGGGAGCCTTGACAGTGAACGTGGCCGTGCGTTTGGCACGGTCGATTTCCACGTCGACTGTCGCGTAGCGCAGGCCATCGGCATGCTCTACACGTTCAATGCGCGTCAGCACAATGCCTTGCGCTTCTGCGGGACGATCGCTCTGGGAGGCAAGCTCCAGGGCACGTGCCTGAACGGCCTGATTGAACTGGTTGGGCTTCACCACTTCGTCAACGAGGCGCCACTCCTTGGCGCGCTCTCCGCGAACGCCTTCGACGATGGTGCTGAAGATGTCCGCGCGGTCATGGCGGACCTTGCGCTTGTCCGTCACGCGTGTCAGGCCGCCCGTACCCGGCAGCACGCCTAGCAGCGGCACTTCGGGCAACGCAACCGACGATGAGCGGTCGTCGACCAGCATGATTTCATCACACGCGAGCGCGAGCTCGTAACCGCCGCCAGCACAGGCGCCATTGACTGCTGCAATGAACTTCAGTCCCGAGTGACGTGACGAATCTTCGATGCCGTTGCGCGTCTCATTGGTGAACTTGCAGAAGTTCACTTTCCATGCATGTGTCGAGAGACCAAGCATGAAGATGTTCGCCCCGGAGCAGAAAACGCGATCCTTCAGGCTGGTCAGAACGACCGTCCGCACTTCCGGGTGTTCGAAGCGAATGCGTTGGAGCGCGTCGTGCAGCTCGATGTCGACACCCAGGTCGTACGAATTCAGCTTTAGCTTGTAACCGTTGCGGATGCCACCTTCTTCAGCGATGTCAATGCCGAGAGTGGCGACAGGGCCGTTAAAGCTCAACTTCCAGTGCTTGTACTGCGAGGGTTCGGTGCGGTAGTCGACTTGAGTGACCAGCGGTGCTTCAACTGCGGACATGAACTTTCTCCTGATGGGGGCATTGTCGTGAACGCACAATACTGCACCACCAAGAGGAAGTAAATCACACTAATGCACTTTATTGCATTTTAGTGGTAAACCCTCATACAGCCTCTCCGCTTGAGAGCTCCATTCCAAGCCGGGCCGCGAGGCGGTCGCGAAGCTGGAGATAGGCCTCAGCGAGGCTCTTGCCGCTGGTATCAAAGGTCATGTCGGCACGCCCATAGAGCTCGCTGCGGCCGGCGAGGATTCGTTTGAGGTCTTCCATTGCCTCCGCATTGCCGGACATCGGACGCAGGTCGCCTTGAGCGATGACACGGTGCATATGGTCCTCAGGCGTCGCTTGTAGCCATATTGTGTAGCAGTGGCCAAGCAGGGTGTTCAAGGCCCCGGCATCCGAGACGAGCCCACCTGGCGAAGCAATCACAGCGCGCGGATGCTCAGCGACAACCGCCTCGAGTGCGCGATGCTCGTAGCGACGGTACGCGTTCGCGCCGTAGAGCGCATGAATTTCACCGGGGGGGCACCCTGCAAGCTGCTCAATGACACGATTCAGCTCAACGAATGGAACATTCCGTTCCTGTGCGAGCATTTTGCCGAGCGTAGACTTGCCTGCCCCACGCAGGCCGATAAGGGCGATTCGCTCGAAACGATGGGGGTCGCGAGGAGCTTGCGCGAACAACTCGGTCAGGGCCTGTCGTGCATGCTGGAGGGATGCTTGATCCCGCCCCTGCAGAAGTTCGCGGATAAGCCGCCACTCCACGGACAGCGTCGTTTCATCGCCGATGACCTCGGCTAACGAGCAATTCAGCGTCGCGGCCAGTTGGCGCAACACGAGGACCGAGGCGTTGCCCTCACCGGACTCCAGGTTCGCCAGATAGCGCTCAGACATCCGCGCCTCGAGTGCCAACGCCTTGCGCGTTATCCCTTTGCGCGCGCGAAGCAGGCGAACCCGCTCACCCATCGCGGTGAGAAATGGATCGCGCTCGGACTTCTCCGGCTCCCGCTCGACTCCAGGTGCCGGCACCCCTTCCTGTTGCCCGACCGGCTGCACTTCAGATTCAGAGTAAGTTTGCTTCATCATTTGCGCCCATCACGCACAGTTACATGCACTATACTGCTTGACATTGGTGTTCGAGCCAGATACTTTGGCCAAAACATTGACTGAAGACAAATCGACCTCGGTAGAGGAGCTGCGATTCAATTCATCTCCACAGGAAACGCACGCCCCATACATGCATCAAAGTGCGTGAACAAGGAATTCAAGAGATTCAACATGTCCCCAAATGAATTTCAACGGCTGATCGCAAGCGTCACGCGCGAAATCGCGGACCGCGATCTGAACAGCAGCCTCGCGGACTGGCTCAATCGCACGTGGCCCCCTCAAAGTGAGAAGTATGAGGCACTCGCTGACGCGTGCCGCATTGGCGTTGAACAAGGATGGCTATGCAACCGGGAAGCCGGCGGCATTCGCTTCGGTCGGATTCTCAAGGCTTTACCTGAAACCAACGGCTTCTCAGTCGACGTTGTTCGCATGAAGGATCTTGTGGGCCCACAGCACGTCCATCCAAACGGTGAAATCGACCTGATCATTCCACTCGAGAACGGCGCTACGTTCGACGGGCACCCTGCAGGCTGGTGGGTCTATGGGCCGGGGAGCGCACATTGTCCGACAGTCGCCAACGGTGACGCGCTCGTCCTCTACCTACTTCCACAGGGCGCCATCGAGTTCACTCCCGCGCCCTCCCCGAACTGAAAACATTAAAGGCACCGGCATGACGCATGTACTGGAGAACTATCTCGCGGGTCAATGGGTCGAGGGAGCACAACCCTATACCACGTTAACTGACCCTGTAACTGGCGAGGCCCTTGTCAAGGTTTCCAGCCAGGGCCTCGATCTGGCCAACGCATTTCGCTATGCACGTGAAAGCGGTGGAGACATGCTGCGACGCCTGACATACGGCGCGCGTGCAGCAAAGCTCGCCGAAATCGTTCAACTGCTGCAAAGCAAGCGCGACGATTACTACGCTATCGCGCTCGCCAATTCCGGAACGACCAAAAGCGATTCCGCCGTCGACATCGACGGCGGAATCTTTACGCTCTCGTACTATGCGAAGCTGGGCGCCACACTCGGCGATAAGCAGGCACTGCGCGACGGCGATGCGGTATCTCTCAGCAAGGACGCAACATTTCGCTCCCAGCACATTCTCACCCCAACGCATGGCGTTGCACTGTTCATCAACGCATTCAATTTCCCGTCATGGGGTCTTTGGGAGAAGGCAGCGCCTGCGCTGCTCTCCGGCGTGCCAGTGATCATCAAGCCGGCGACAGCAACGGCATGGTTGACGCAGCGAATGGTCGCTGATGTAGTGGATGCGGGAATCCTGCCTTCTGGAGCGCTTTCGATTGTCTGCGGCAGTTCCGCTGGCCTGCTCGACCAGGTCGGCGCATTCGACGTGGTTTCATTCACGGGCTCCGCTGAAACCGCAGCCAAATTGCGTGCGCATCGTGCGTTCGTCGAGCTAGGCGCCCGTCTGAACGTCGAAGCCGACAGCCTTAACAGCGCCATCCTGTGCGCAGACGCAGCGCCTGGCACCGACGCCTTCGACCTATTTATCAAGGAGGTCGTGCGCGAGATGACGGTCAAGTCGGGGCAAAAGTGCACCGCGATTCGCCGCGCGTTTGTTCCCGAAGCACACCTGTCCGCCGTCGTCGATGCGCTGAAGCCGAAGCTCGCAAAAGTTACCGTCGGAAATCCACGAAACGAGGCGACACGTATGGGCTCGCTCGTGAGCCGCGAGCAGCTGGAGAATGTGAAGTCTGGAATCGCGACCCTTCGCGCAGAAGCTGAACTGGTCTTCGACGGCGCTCACGTGCCCTTGCTCGACGCGAACCCCAGAATTTCTGCGTGCATCGCTCCGCACCTCTTCGTCGTGAACGACCCGGATAACGCGAGCCACCTGCATGAAGTAGAGGTGTTCGGCCCGGTCGCCACGGTGGCACCTTACCGCCCGGCTGATGCGGACAACCTTCCCGAGTCTCACGCGATTGAGCTGGCGCGCCGCGGCGACGGATCACTCGTGGCTTCGGTTTTCTCGAATGACGATGCCCATCTCGGTCGCGTCGCGATTGAGCTTGCAGGCACACACGGTCGCGTGCACGCCGCCTCACCTTCTGTCCAGCAAACCCAGACCGGTCACGGCAACGTCATGCCCATGTCACTCCATGGCGGGCCTGGTCGGGCCGGTGGCGGCGAAGAACTAGGGGGCCTTAGGGCACTCAACTTCTATCACCGTCGTACCGCCATACAGGCCCCGGCGGCTGCGATCGCGGTCGTTGTGGACAGTTGTCCCTCGGACAATTTGTCCTTTCGTCAGGGCCTGGAGCAATGATGACTACCAAACAACTTAACAATACAGGACTCTAGATCGTCACGTCGGGGTCAAGAGGCCAAATTGGTCGTCGAACATTCTTAAACGGGAACTTCTTGAAGTCGACCGCTACCAGCCCTCCGGTGTCGACAAAGACAAGCTCACGCGCAATGGGTTCAAAATCTGCATGGAAATAGTTTATCCCTTTGCATGCGAGGATATTGATTATTTTAGGTTCGATCCCGAAGATGCGGTATTGCTCCTGGACTTCAGGGGCCGTACGCTCTGCGCGTCGCTGCAGGATCGCGGTCTTTCGTGCGGCATGACGATAGGTCCACGCTGCCTCGATGAGTACCCGCCGGAGATGGCCGTTGCCGGCCTTGGTGATGCCACCGCGGCGCTCGCGCTTGCCGCTGGAGTGTTCGCTGGGTACTAGGCCCAGATACGCCATCAGTTGGGGCGGCCCGGCGAACCGTGTGAGATCGCCGAGTTCCGCGACCACCGTCACAGCCGTGAGCAGACTGATGCCGCGCAGCGCCATCAACGCCTCGATCACCGGCCAGAGCGCGCTGGCGTGCGCCGCCGTCTCGACTTCGTGGTCGAGGCTGGCCACGCGCCTGCCGCAGGCCTATACCGTGTCGATATATTCGTGCAGTACGATCTGTTGCTCCGGCCGGGCGAACTTGATGCCCTCCAGCCAGCGCCAGTGGGCCTGTGTCCACCGGGAGCGGCCCGCGTAGCGATGGCCATGGCGCGACAGAAATGACAACAGCCGTCGCTTCGCCGGACGTTGCAGATGCTTCATGTCCTCACGCGCACGGGTCAGATCGCGCAGCGCCTCCTGTGCCTGATCCGGAATCCATACAGGGCTCAACTCGCCGGCGCGATGCAGGCGCGCCAGGCTTAGGGCATCGCGCCGGTCGGTCTTCACGCGTTCGCCCGGCTTCTTCGGAATCAGCGACGGAGCGACAACCTGGCAGTCCTGCTTGAGCTCGCGCAGCTGTCGGCAAATGGTGTAGCCACAGGGGCCGGCTTCGTAGCAGAACGCCAGCCGTCCCGTGCCCCGCTTGAGCTGTCCAACTAGTTTCGCAATGGTCTCGGGTGTGTTCAAGATCTCGCCCAGATAGCGCACTTCGCCGGCCGTGTCGGCGACCGCCACGGCGACCGTTTCCTGATGTACATCCAGGCCCACGTACTTGCTAAACTTGTTCATGACCTGCCCCCTCAATGCGGCTCCGAGCCGCGGTGTAGCCCACCTCAAGCTTAATCCGCGTACCTTGAGGTGCGGCAGGTCCATACATGATGTCTAGATCGTCACGTCGGGGTCAAGAGGCCAAATTGGTCGTCGAACATTCTTAAACGGGAACTTCTTGAAGTCGACCGCTACCAGCCCTCCGGTGTCGACAAAGACAAGCTCACGCGCAATGGGTTCAAAATCTGCACGGAAATGGTTTATCCCTTTGCATGCGAGGATATTGATTTTTTTAGGTTCGATCCCGAAGATGCGGTATTGCTCCTGGTCTTCTGGCTGCATGCGCTTCGAGACCACCAGCACCGACACATTGTTGTCTTGGATAAGAGCGCTCTCACCAAGACTACCGACAGTGCCTGTTGAATATGGCCCCTTGCGCACGTAGTTGCCGTCTGAAATACTCCGCACGACACCCGATACACGGACCGGAGCGCCGCTGTATGTTTGATCTCCTCTCCCGCCAACCTCTAGCTCGATCTGTTTGCCAACCCCAGCGCTGACCGCAAGGCTAGCCGCCTGCGGATCGAAAATCGGCCCTACCACCGTGTCAGCCAGATTCGCTTCAAGGAGCGCGCTCAACAGACGTGTTCCATCACCGTCTGCACCTCCGGCCGGACCGTCCGTGTAATCGACCAAAATCAACGGACCGCTTCCTCGCGGAGCACACTGGGCGTGCTCAACGGCGTCTGTTACAGAGACATGTTCGATACTTACGTAGTCGCGGCTCTCCCAGCCCGCACGCATAAGGGAATCTGCAACGGCTTGAAACCGATCATCGTCACCGTTTCCAGTGACCGTAACCGACGGCCCAGCCTCGAAAACGTCGCCGTAGTAATAGCCGGCGTTCAATGCAACGTCTAATACATCGTCATCCATAGCCTCAATTTCGCGAGCTTTCCCCAGCAACTCGTTCATTGGCCCACCGGAGCCGACGGTTCTCCCCATATCAAACCCCGCGAGCATTGGTAGCCGCGATACATAGACTTTCGGTCTAGTTCTGCCGTGCATCGCATCGTCAAGGAGACCTGCGGCACGGTAAGTGGTTTCCCACTGATCAATATGCGGAGTAGTGCGAAAGCTCGTTGTGATGTCTGCCAGGCGAGCCATCCGATCAGTAAAGTTCGTGTGCAGATCAAGCGCGAGGGCGATGGGAACAGTTTGTCCAACGACACCCCGCACTCGCTCGAGGATCTCTCCTTCACAGTCAGGATAGGCCTCGGAAAACATCGCGCCGTGAAGCGCGAGCAGAACTCCGTCGACATGCCCAGCTTTGCGCAGTTCGTCGATTAGCTGTCCGCTCAACCTCTCGAAGGTTTCGGACGTGAGTGGGCCTTTGGGCGTAGCTCTAGCGCAAAACGGGAAAATAAGCTCCCAGCTTTTCTCACGAGCAGCGACCAAGATCCCGCCTTCGGTGGAACGGCTGCTGACTAAGTGTGGGTTGCTGCTTACATAGCCGACTTCTGCACCGCAAAAATCTTCCATGGTCGTGTAACGCTTACTGAAGCTGTGGCTCTCGTGAGAAATGCCGCAAGCGAAGACTTTCAATTTGACCTCCATCTATTCTCTTTACACCGCCGGTGAAGACGGCCGGTACCTTCTGAACCTCACCACACCATGTCTGTGCAGCGCATGCTTCCCGCACCTTTGATATCAGGGCGCGACCGGAACCGCCTCTGATCTGAGTGCGATTTTTGGCAGGATTTTCCTGTATCGCTCGACGAACGTCCGTACTGCCGAAATAAATCGTACGATTTCTGGATCTCCGATCGGCGCGCCCAAGACTACGTATCCACGGCTTGCTATGTACATACCGTGCTCGACAAGATGAAATGAAAGCAGATATTTGTACGCATCAGAACCGCTTACCAGGTCGTCAATGGAATGCACCTGAGGGAAAATGATATTTCCATTTCGACCGAGTTTGATGATCCAGCAGATCGAACGGACACTGCAAAGAACCTTATTAAATGAATAATCAAACGAAGAAGAAAATCTTCCCTCTTTGGGTGATTTGCCCTAGATGTGACCATGGCGCGCGCGATCTTGCATCGCCAGGAGCGCAGGCAACGTGAACAGTGCGCTCGCCGTCAGTAACCATCCCGCAGTGGCCCCGGACCCGGAAATCGAGACGGCCCAAGTCGTGAGAAATGGAGAGAAGCCGCCAAAGATTCCAGCAAGTCCAGCGCCGACCGATACGCCAGTCGACCTCAATCTGGTCGGAAAGAGCTCCGCGAGAGATGCTGGCCCGGCCCCGGAGTAAAGCACGAAAATAAGGTTCATCAGCAATTGCACGGCGATATACTCTGCGTCCGATAGGCCGGAAACGATGAATCGATAAAGGGGATACGAAAGAAAGACAAAGAACACGCAGCTAAAAACGAGCAGTGGTTTTCGCCCGATTCGATCAGAAAGCGCTCCCGCTAGCGGTGCCGCCACAACAACCAGTGCGAGCGAGGCTGTGCCACTCCAAAGCGCGACAGGACGCGAAATGTGCCCATAGGTAATGGCGAACGAGGGCATGAAAACGGCGACCATATAGGAACTGACGGACCAGAAGATCAAGAATGAAAAGCCGTGAAAGATCGCTTTTAAGAATTGTGTTCTGCTTGTCTGAACATGCTCTTCGCTATGCACAAACACGGGCGACTCCTGAACTCGCCTCCTGACGTACCACCCAACGGGTCCGAGAAGCGCGCCGACGAGGAACGGAAGCCTCCATCCCCAGGACGTCAATGCTTCGGGGGAGAGCATGCTGCTCAGTACCGCAACCGCACCAGAGCCGAGAAGAAGTCCGCAGGCGATGCTCGATTGCTGGAACGCTCCGAAGAAGCCTCGCCGTTTACTCCCTCCCCATTCGACAAGGAAGGTCGCTGCGGTGCCCCACTCCCCACCCGCAGAGAAACCTTGTGCAAGACGTGCCAAGATCAACAGGATCGGGGCGGCGATACCTAACGACTCGTACGTTGGAAGTAGGCCGATCGCTGTGGAGCTTACTGCCATCAAAATCATCGTCGTTGCCAACGTCGTATGTCGGCCGAATTTATCGGCAATACGTCCAAAAATGACACTGCCTAACGGGCGTGCGACGAAACCAACACCGAACACGCCAAACGAGGCGAGCAGCGAAGTTAGCTCGTCATGCGAAGGAAAGAAGTTCTTTGCGATGATGGTTGCGAGAAAACCGTACACACCAAAATCGAACCACTCAAGGACGTAGCCGACCATGCCGGCGGTTACTGCGCGTCGCTGCTCCCCGATGCTGGGACGAACTGCAGCATCAGCGCTCGACTCTTCCTGCAGGTAGATGCTCTTCATCACTGTTGACCCGGTTAGATTGACTATCATCCTAGTAAATTGTTCAGCGTCGTCGTTTTCATTGTTCACCGTACAATTAACTTTTACCTTGTTCAAAAATAGTTGGCAAGCAATGGTTTTTGCTTAGCAAGAAGATGACTGTGGAAGGTTCGACGCACCGTCGAACTGTTGGGTGCATGGTCAACTGGATCACAGTGGCCGCCGTTCGCTAACGCCTGCCCCCCTTTAGAGGTGGCGCGAAGATTTGTACAGCGGGAGAGATGGATCTGCCGGGTTCTCAGCCAGCGATAATACGAACAAGGAAACCACGGAAATGGCCAAAAGAAACCGACGCTCGCGCTCAACGGCACTCAAAATGAAAGTGGCACCGATAGCGGACAAGGGCGAGCGCACGCTAGTCGAACTGGCGCAGCAGTCGATGTGTAGCCCAGGCGCGGCAAGCGCTTGACCGCAACAATCATGCTGGGCTGTCGGTATAGCGCGGGGGTCTTGGCCGGTGGCCAGAAGTCGATGGCGGCGCTCAAGGTACATCTCTCGGACCCGGCCTCCATGCCTCTCATACGCACTTCGAAGGCTATTTCCCATTTTTCGCCCGGGAGTTCGCGAATCATGTCTCTGTGTATCCCATCTCCCGCCGAATTGTTGCGTGCGATGTCACAACCTGCATCGCGAATGCGCTCGTTTATCGCACGGCGGACATCGGCATCGCAGGTGGCGCCGTTGTCTGGGCACATCGCATGCATCGCGGCTATGCTCACACCCGCCCTCCGGCGGCGCGCCACATCAATCCCTCTTGACTGGGTCGGGAAATTCGGGCCTTGAGAGTTGCGAGCCACACCGGCAATCGAGGCAATAGTGACAATCACCTTGCGTTTCATCGCGATGTCTCCGATTGTGCTTGGAGATATCATTGTTTTCCTGGACCCGCCTCAATTCAGTCGTCGCGATGACAATTGGCGGTAGGGTTTTCACAAGAGGCTTTCCACGAAACACACATGACGCGCCCCCCCAATTCGGGGGCGATACCTCACCCACAACGCACACTGGGCAAGTTGCTGGAGGGCTCGGACAAGCAGGGAGCAACTGGAGAACGTGAAGGCTGGAATTGCTGCGCTTCGCACGTAAGCTGGCTTGGCCCTCGATGGCGCTGACGTGAACTTGCTGGACGCAGACCCCAACGGATCAGCGTGCATCGCGCCGTACCTCCTCGTCGTGAACGACCCGGATAACGCGAGCCACCTGCATGAAGTAGAGGTGTTCGGCCCGGTCGCCACGGTGGCACCTTACCGCCCGGCTGATGCGGACAACCTTCCCGAGTCTCACGCGATTGAGCTGGCGCGCCGCGGCGACGGATCACTCGTGGCTTCGGTTTTCTCGAATGACGATGCCCATCTCGGTCGCGTCGCGATTGAGCTTGCAGGCACACACGGTCGCGTGCACGCCGCCTCACCTTCTGTCCAGCAAACCCAGACCGGTCACGGCAACGTCATGCCCATGTCACTCCATGGCGGGCCTGGTCGGGCCGGTGGCGGCGAAGAACTAGGGGGCCTTAGGGCGCTCAACTTCTATCACCGTCGTACCGCCATACAAGCCCCGGCAGCTGCAATTGAGACTCTTGTGGGCGGTTGCTCTTCGTCCGCCTGACCGCCACTCCCCGTGGCAACAAGGACTCATTCAAACGCTCAAACGACCCGATCTTCGTCAACAAGGTTCGCGAAATCGAGAATTGCAGTTCTGATGGAGACTCGAGCGCAGGCTGTCTTGATGTGCCGAGCGTTGCCAGCAGCGTAAAGTACGCATGTCATACGTTCGACAACAGCAGGCCGCATTTCAGACAGTTACGCAGCCGGCCGTTCGATCTGCTCACGCTGGACACCGCGCATCGGGTCGGGAGGCCGACGAAGTGCTGTGCCAGGTCCGTCAGAATCTCGCTGAACTGAAGGTTGTCTCTGCAAACCGTTGAGTGCGGTGGCGCCGCTCAAGCGCATCGGCATACTGTTGCGCGCCCACAGTTCGAGCGAGGCCATGGTTGAGAAGAAGGTGTTTGGCGATTATGAATTCGATCCGGGCTCGAAGCGCGTGTTTGTGCGCGACAATTCCGTCACGCTGAGGCACAAGGAGTTCGAACTCGCGCTGCTGCTTTTCAAGCATATGAGCCTGCCACTGTCGCGCTCGCAGATTCTCGACGCGATCTGGAGACAGGGTCTGGGCATTCTCTCCCGTTCGCTGGATACGCACGTGTCGATGGTGCGCACGAAGCTCAGCCTGCGGCCCGAAAACGGCTATCTACTGAGGCCGGTTTACGGCTATGGTTACGGGCTCGAACGGATCGACAAGGACGAAAGCTGAGAGGCGCTATGTTGGATTGACGAATAATGAAAAATGGATTCGATCCGAACGCATCTTCAAGCGGCATTTCGTTGCAAGGGCACAGACTGTGCCAATAGCAAAACGAATTTTTAACTCTTCAGGCCAGCTCTGCAGTGGTCAAGCGCGTAGACGCTACTCCGAGCATTCACACGGAAGCGTAGGAGTTCCAGTCTAGATACCAGCGGACGCGTAGCGTAGTCGAGACGATCGTCGCGGGTTCGAACTCGGCGCTGACCTGTCAGTGCGTGCACACTCGCTGACATTCACTCTCTGTTTCGCCGGGCGCGGGAAGCGGATACACCCTGTCCGATGGGCCGGGCACCGCAGGAGCGGTCATACCACGGACTGCCAGTATGCGCAGTCGACAGCACGGCTTCGAGAAACCGGCGAATGTCGGATGCGTCCGGGGCAGCCCCTTCGGCTTCCAGCACGATATCCCCAGACTGTAAGCAGCCTTCGGGGGTCCCAGATCGTGCCGGTTCGCGCTCGACTTCTGCGCAACCTCTCGACAACCGACCCTTGAGCGCTTCCTTCTGCGGAGATACCGTCGTATGGACAACGCCAGGAGCCATTGGCGCCATGACAACAGCTCACCGTGGCGCCCGGCAATTTTCGGCGTAAGCAACCGGCGCGAACTTCCGAAGGCCGAAGTAGCGAGAAACCCTCCGCCACGACGTATCAAACCAGCGACGTCCCGACGCCACGCCGGCCCTCGTTATCCGTGTCCCGGCTCGGAAAAGCGACCAGCGACTTCAAAGAAGGCTCGATGACGCACCGAGCAAGCGCAGGTAAATCGGGGCGCGGCCGGCTCAACTCCCCCGACGAGGAAAACGCCGACTCCAGCGCCTCTGAGATATCGAGCGTGCGCCGGTCGTCGCGGAACGGCCCGATTACCTGCAACCCGAACGGCATGCCCGCCTCGTCGGTTCCACATGGCAAGGTCGCCGCCGGATTCGTGCATAGTGTGACCACATAAGTCAGCGAGAGCCAGCGGTAGTAGTTCGCCTGCGCTTTCCCGCCGACGCAGTTCGCGAACATTTGTGTCCACGGAAACGGGGAGACAGGCGTGGTCGGCGCAAGAATCACGTCATAGCGGCTGTACAGCTGCTGGAAGCGTCGCATGATCGCCGTTTGCGCGGCGTGAGCCGATGCTGAATCGGCAAGTGTCATCGCCGCGCCGAGCTCGTAGTTGGCCCGTGTATTCTGACCAAGCGAATCTGGATCGTTTTCGTACGCGACGCGCAGCCCCGCGACAAAGCTCTCGGCCCGAATCACGTCGAAGGCGCGGTGCGCATCGGCAAAATCCAGTTCCACCGGCTCGCACACGGCGAACATCGCACGCATCGCGTCGAGCTTGCGGCGGAATGTACGCCGTATATCGTCGTCGACGTCGCACACGCCAAAGTCCTCGGTCCAGCCCACGCGCAAGCGGCTCAGATCGATTTCGCGTGGCGCGAGAAATGCATCCGTATCGATCGTGTAGCTCAGCGGGTCAGCGCTGTCGAGACCGGCAGTCGCGGCGAGTTGCAGTCGCGCTTCGGCAACACTTCGCCCCATCGGCCCGACCACCGAAATCGGCGTCCAGCCGAGCAGTTTGCGCGGGCTTGGCACGAGCCCCGGTGACGGACGAAAGCCGACCACACCGCATAGCGCAGCGGGAATGCGAAGCGAACCGCCCGTGTCGGAGCCCGTGCACACCGGCAGCATGTCGCATGCGAGCGCGGCTGCCGAACCACCCGACGAACCGCCAGCATTGCGGTTCGGATTGAACGGATTGCCCGTCGCGCCCCATACAGGGTTGCGCGTGTTCGCTCCCGCACCCAGTTCAGGCACGTTGGTCTTGCCAACGACGATCGCACCCGCCGCACGCAAACGCGATACGAGCAGATTGTCTTCACCAGGCACGAGGTCGCGATACAACGGTGAGCCGTGCGTCGTCAGCAGCCCAGCCGTGGCTTCGAGATCCTTGATGCCAGCGGGCAAACCATGCAGCAGGCCAAGCGGGTCGCCACGCATCACAGCATCTTCCGCTGTTTTCGCCGCGCGCCGTGCCGCGTCGTAATCGGTTGCGGCCATCGCGTTCACGTACGGATTGATCGCCTCGATTCTCGCGATGCAGGCATCTGTGAGTTCGACCGGCGAAATCGCCTTTCTCCCGATCATTCGCCGCAACTCTGGCGCGGTCAGTTCCACGATATCCATGCGTTAGCTCGCGGGTTTCTCGCCGCGCGGCAGCAGGTGCGCGTAGCGTTCGATGAAGTTCGCCACCGCCGATTCGAAGCGTGCGATTTCCGCGTCGCCGACCGGCAGACTCAACACGACGTAACCGCGCCGCGCAATGTAGATGCCGTGCTCGATCAGATGGAAGAAGAACAGGTCCTTGAACACGTTCATCGACGCGTCGATGTCGCGCACCGAGCGCACTGGCTGGTCGGTGATCTGCAGATTCATCAGCGAGCCGATGCCGAAGAAACGCAGCGCGACGCCCGATGCGCGAAACCGCGAGTTCAATGCCTCGCGCAGTGCGTCGCCGCGCTCTGTAAGCGCGCGCGAGGCGGCGGGCGTATAGATCTGAGTGAGGCCGATCCAACCCGCAGCCATCGTCATCACATTGTTGTTGAACGTGCCGGCGTGCTGGAGCGCGCCGCTTCTGCGCGGATCGAACAGCGCCATGATGTCAGCGCGACCACCAAATGCGCCAAACGACATGCCGCCACCGATATATTTGCCAAGCGACGTCAGATCGGGCTCGATGCCGAGCGAGGCTTGGAGGCCTCCTGGTGCAAGACGCGAGGTCATCACCTCATCGAACATCAGCAACGCACCGTGCGCGCTCGCGAGCTCGCGCAATCCCTTCAAAAAGGACGCTTCGCCAACGATGCAACCCGACGCACCCTGCATGGGCTCGACGAGTATCGCTGCGACTTCGGAAGCGTTCTCTTCGAGCAGACGCCGCACGCTGTCGAGATCGTTGTACTCCGCATAGAGAAACTCGTGCGGCACGTTGATCACATTCGCGCCACGCCCGAAGGTGAGCACACCGCCGTGATAGCCGCCTACGAACACGATCACCTTGCTGCGCCCTGTAAAAGCTTTCGCGGTGGCCAGCATCATGAGATTGGCTTCGGTGCCAGAATTCGTGAAGCGTACCGTTTTGAGCGACGCAAAGCGCTCGCACACCGCTTTCGCAAGACGCGATTCGAGCAGATTGTGCGCGCTGAGATTCAGGCCGTCGTCGAGGGCCGCATTGATGGCCGTGCGAATCAGCGGATGCGAATGGCCGTAAATGCCCGCACTGAATTCAGCGATGAAGTCAAGGTACTCGTGACCGTCCGCGTCCCACAGGCGGCAGCCCTCGCCTTTGGCCATCGCTAGCGGAAAAGGTTCGTAAAACAACACCGAACGGGTATTGCCGCCGGGCATGACCTCGGCCGCGTGTTCGTACTGTTGCGCGCTTTGCGGGTTGCGCGCGGCGAACGCCTCAGCGGCCGCGGCGAGAGCCTCGCCAACCGTTGCGGCTTCACTGCGCACATTCGCGTGCGCCTCGACAAGGATCGACGTCGTCATTCTGTGGTTTCCTGCTTCGTTGAGCGGTATAGCTATAAACAATATATCATTGTACGGTGAACAACAAAAGTGTGCAGCGAAATCAGATCTCCTTCTCTCGCGCGCGATCCTTCATCACCACGAGCGCCGGCAGCGTGAAAAGTGCACTGCCCGCGAGCAGCCAGCCTGCATTCGCCGCAGTGCCCGTCGACGCAATCGTCCACGTCGTGAGGAACGGCGAGAAACCGCCGAGTATCGTCGCGAGCGCGCCGCCGAAGGCCACACCTGTCGAGCGCAGGCGCGTCGGGAACATTTCGGCGAGCGCCGACGGCCCTGCGCCCGAATACATCGTAAAGACTACGTTCATCAGCAACTGCGTCCAGAAGAACGTCATGAAGCTGATACCAGACACGATAAACGCATAGAGCGGATACGAGAGCACGACGAAGAACAGGCAGCTCGTGAGCAATACAGGTTTGCGGCCGATGCGGTCGGACAGCGCACCCATGGGCGGAGCGGCAATCATCACCGTGGCGAGCGATGCCGTGCTCGTCCACAACGCCTGCATGCGCGAGATGTGCGCGTACTTGTTCGCGAACGTCGGCATGTAGACGGCGACCATGTATGAACTCACGGCCCAGAAGATCACGAACGAGAACGCATGAAAGATTGACCTGGCAAAATGGGCGCCGCTCATTTTCTGCGCGCGTGCCACTTCGCCATCGAATGAGGGAGACTCCTTCACGCGGCGCCGCACATACATGCCAACGGGCCCGAGCAACGCACCGAGGAAGAACGGAATGCGCCAGCCCCACGATGCGAGCGCGTCCGTATCGAGCGCACTACTCAGGATCGCCGCGACTAGCGAGCCTAGAAGCAGACCCGCGGCGATGCTCGATTGCTGGAACGCACCGAAGAAGCCGCGCCGGTTCGCGCCACCCCACTCCACGAGAAAGGCCGCAGCCGTGCCCCACTCACCACCCGCGGCAAAACCCTGCACAAGGCGCGCCGAAACGAGAAGCACGGGTGCCCAGATGCCGATGCGCTCATAGGTCGGCAGCAGACCAATCGCCACAGTGCTGATCGCCATCAGGATCATCGTCATTGCGAGCGTGATGTGTCGGCCACGCACATCGGCGATGCGGCCGAGCACGAGGCTTCCGATGGGCCGCGCAACGAAGCCGACGCCGAACACGGCAAACGACGCCAGCAACGAAGTAAATTCGTCCGTGGACGGAAAGAAGTTCTTCGCGATGATGGCGGCGAGAAATCCGTACACCCCGAAGTCGAACCATTCGAGGATGTAGCCGACCATGCCCGCGCCAATGGCGCGACGCTGCTCGGCCCGGATCGTGGCGGGCATAGAGGCATCGAAGGGTCCTGCGTGAGATGAGCTGCTGTTCATGGTCGGGTCCGGCAGGTGAAGGGAGCGAGTTGGCGCAGGGGCAAAAATCAGAACTTGTGGCGAATTCCCACGCGTAACGCGAGCTGCTTGTCGTTACCCGAAATCGGTAACGTCACGAGCACAGCGCGCGCGCCCCCGTTTGCCTTGTCGTAGTTCGCGCTCAGATATACGTCGGTGCGCTTCGAAAGCAGATAGTCGAGCACGGCATTGAATTCGTTCCACTGATACGGCGACATCTTCGAATAGCCATAGCCACCCGCGAGCACGAGGTCCGGGCGCAGATAGCTGTGGAGGACCACGTTGAAGCTTTGCATCGTCGAGGCATTCGCACCCTTTTCGTAACGCGTGTTTGTGTAGAGGCCCGACACGCCCAAGATGCCGAAGTCGTACGAAGCGCCGATACCGGCCGTCCGATAGCGATCGACAACAACGGCCTTCGACGTGAATGCCACATCCGTGCCGAGGAACGTACCCACGCCAAAGCTGCTCCCGGGCGTGACCGTGTAATCGTGAATGCTGGTGGTTGCCGCACCAATGCTGAACGGCCCGTGCTCGTAAGTCGCGCTCAGGCTGTATGCGACGCCGTAATTGTTCGCCGGGGCGCTGAGCGAATTGAACGCGTATTGGGCGGAGAAATGCAGACCGCTCACGGTCGGACTCACGTAAGTCACGACGTTGTTAAGCCAGTTGCCCGAAATGCGGTCGTGGTCACCGGTGTCGAACGCATAGATACCCGACCAGTAGCCCGCGTGGTAGCGGATCAGCGTCGTCGTCATCTGGTCATAGGTGCGGCCGAGCGTGAGCGCGCCGAAACGATCGCTCTTGAGTCCGACATACGCCTGGCGCCCGAACAGGAGGCTACCCTGGCGTGACGCACCCGTGTTGGGATTGAAACCGCCTTCGAGATTAAAGATTGCTTTCAGGCCACCTCCCAGATCTTCCACGCCACGAAATCCGAATCGGTCACCCTGACTGATGCTGTCGTCCATGCGGTAGGCGTGGGACCCAGCCTGGTTCGAAACAAACGTAAGCCCGTCGTCGATGACCCCGTACAGCGTAACTGACGATTGCGCGTGCGCCGCGGCACTCGCCGCCATCAGACCCATCGCGCTCCCCAACATTTTCCATTTCATAACGATCTCCAATACCCGTCGCGAGGAATGTCACGACTGAACGTTGTCAGCCGCTTGTTTGTTCTTCGAACATTGTTTTATTGTTCAGCGAACAAGGCGAGGTTATATGGCGACCAAAAAGGAAATGCAACCAGGAAAAAAACGGAGGCGCCCCCCCGGAGCGCGGTGAAGAAACCGCTGTGCGGTATACAATAAAACCCTTGTCCGATCGGACCCCACTGGTGTGGGTGCTGCGCCGGGCGAGTCATCGAAAGAACGGGGAACACGTGAAAAAACCATCAATCGCGAAAGAATCGGCCGCGAAAACAGCAAAACCAGCAACGAAAGTCACGGCAAAAACACCCGCTCGCCCGGCCGCGACTACAACGCGAGCGAAACGCGTGGGCAGCGCGACCAGGAAGAAGAGGACGCCCGCCGACGATGCGCTCACGCGCGAGCGCATCGTCGCAGTCGCCATCGAACAGATCGACCAGAACGGCCTGACGGCCTTCAGCCTGCGCGAAGTGGCGCGCCAGCTCGACGTGTACCCCACGGCGGTCTACTGGCATGTGCCCAACCGCGACTCGTTGCTCGCGGCTGTGGTCGAAGCGACCATGGCGGGCGTCACGCCCGAAGTCGGCAAGCTCGGATGGCAGGATTGGTTTCGGGAATTGTTCCGCCGCTATCGCAAATCGGTGCAGCAGCATCCGAACGTCGCGCAGCTTGTAGGCGCGCAACTCGTTTCCAATGCGAGCCTGAGCCCGTTGCTGATCGACCGCATTCTCGCGGTGCTGCTCCAAGCGGGCTATGACGAAGCGCGGCTCGTCGACATGTACAACGTGGCGGTCGCGAGCATGGTCGGGTTCGCGACGCTCGAGTTCGCGCCGCTGCCCACCGACGATCTTGCGATCTGGACCGGCCAGCTTCAGGAAAAGGTCCACGAGATTCGCGCTCTCGAATACCCGACGCTTGCGCGCTATCTGCCCGCGCTCGCAAATCGCGCGTTCATCGTGCGCTGGCAAAGCGGCAGCGAAGTACCGCTCGACTCGAGCTTTGAGACCTTCGTGGAAGTCACGATTGCGGGCATGGAGCGCATGCTCGCGAAGTAAGGCGCTTCAAACGAAAGTCAGCAGGCGGCGCGGATTGTGCGTGAGTAGCGTGTCGACTTCGTCCTGCGTGAAGCCGCGCCGCAGCATGCGCGGCACGATATTGGCGAAGATATGCTGATATCCGTGGCCGCCATAACGGCCCAGGCGTGTGCGCGTGCAGATGTCGTGACTGATCAGCACGCGCTCCGCGTGACCGTGATCGAACAGCGTGCGCACCATGCGCAGGCGCGCGCCGTCGTTGGGCATGTCGATGTCCGACATCGGATAGGCGCTCTGCTCCCAGCCGAACAGATCGAATTCGATCACGCACCCCGAATCGGCGAGACGCAACAGGCGCTCATCGTCAAAAATCGTGCGATCGATATGGCTGATGATGACGCGTTCGAGCGGAAAACCAAGGCGCCGGATCGCATCGACGACTTCCTGGGGCTGGTCCGCATGTCGCCCAGGATGAATGTTGAGCGCCGCGCCCGTTTCCTGCTGCGCGATCAACGCACCATGCACCACGCGCCTCTCCTGACCAGTCCACGGCGACTGGCAGCCGATCTCCCCAATGATGCCCGCGCGAACCTGCGTGCCCCACGCACCTTCTGTGATCTGCCCGATCATCTCGTGCGCGAAATCGTCGATGCTGCGTTGCGCGTTCGCCGGGGCGTGATACTCGTGCACGTAATGACCGCAACCCATTACAACGTGCACGCCCGCTTCGCGCGAAATATGCACTAGTCCTTCAGGATCGGGTTTGAGCCCGCCCGTGGTCAGATCGACGATGGACGAGCCGCCCGCCAATCGCATTTCCGCCAGTTCCTCGATCGCCACATCCTTCTGGTCGAGCCGATAGTTCTTAAGTGACGGCAACTGCCCATAATTGATCTTCCAGCAATTGCAGACGTCGATTTCGGTCTTTTCCTGATCGGCATCTCCGGCAAGACGCGGCGGCACGAGATCGATCAGCAGATGCTCATGCATCAGCGCGGGGCCGAGCCCGTCGGGCTCGATCAGGCCAAGCACCGTCTGGATGCGGCCCTTGCGCAAGAGAGGTTGATTCATGTCGAAGAATCCCTGAAAGGTGCGGGGCCGCCGAGCCCAGCCGGAACGCGAGGCTCACGTTAACCCCAGGTTGATGCGTCCGTGACGCGGGAATAAATTTCATTGTACGCCGAACAATAAAAGATTGTTCCCAGAACAAAGTAGATTTCCCCGAGACAATATCTTCTGGAGACAGCACGTGAGCAAACCGAAAGTGATCGTGACCATTGCGCCGACGGGCGGCATGGCGAGCAAGAAGCAGAACCCGCACCTGCCCACACAACCCCACGAAATCGCAACTGACGTATACGATTGCTTCAATGCAGGCGCGAGCGTTGTCGCCATTCACGCGCGTCGTCCCGACGACGGTGCGACCTGCGATCCGTCGATTTATCGTGACATCAACACGCGCATTCGCGAGCGATGCGACATTGTCATCAACAACTCGACAGGCGGCGGTGTACACGGTGACATGATCGCGCAGGCCCCCAACGGTTATTGGGAAATCCTCTGGGAAGAACGACTGAAGGGACTCGAAGCAGGTGCGGAAATGTGCACGCTGGATGCGACCACCATCATCGCGAGTTTCGATGACAAGGAACTGCTCATGCACACGTCGCCGCAACGCTCGAAACAGCTCGCGGCGGAGATGAAGAAGCGCGGCATCAAGCCCGAGTGGGAAGTGTTCAGCCCGACGCATATCGTCCAGGACGTCGCAGCGCTCACGGCCGCTGGGTTCGACACCGAGCCGTTCTTCGTCAACATTGTCCTCGGCGCCCATCGAGGATTTCAGAACGCGATGCCTTACACACCGCGTATTTTGCAGTCGATGGTGGATCTGCTTCCCAAGGGCAGTATCTTTTGCGTGAGCGGCATTGGGCCTGCGCAACTGCCTTCTGCGATGAATTCTCTGCTGCTGGGCGGCCATGTACGCGTTGGACTCGAAGACAACCTGTACTATGGTCCCGGCGAACTCGCGACGAATATGCAACTGACCGAGCGAATCGTGAGACTGGTACGCGACATGGGTTATGAGCCGGCCACGCCGGCGGAAGCAAGGGAAATTATCGGGTTGCGCACGCCAACGCACCTAGCGGACTGATACCAACGTTGAACGCCTGCATCCAGACTTCCGTCTGGCAATGAACATGTGGAGCGCTCGACGGAAGGCGCAAGTCCCACGTCTTGATACGTTTCGATGCGTGGGCTTTGCTCCCAGACTACGACAGTTTGCGTGCGAGAAAGAGGCGCGGACGCATTGGGCGTCGTCACGACCATTCTTCCTGCTCACTGCACCTCGCAAGCCCTGCAGATCCATCAGCCGCCCGTCCGTGCAGCGCGCGACCGCAATGCCCTCCCGGTTCATTTGCTCCCAGACGTTGGGCACGCCATAGAGTGAATTTTGGCCTGCCAGATACGCTTGCGTCAGGACATTCGTCAGCTTGCCCAGGTAAGAAAGGAATGCGAGGCCGAATGGTGCATCTTCAGCAGCTATCGCGTACGTGGTGTCGTCGACCCTAGCGGCCCGCTTTTGCGCATTTTTGCGAGTTGCGCGGGCACGTTCTCAAGCGTCCCAGGGAAGGCTCCAAATGAGCGGCAGAAATGTTCTTCGATTCCGCGCGGAGACGGCAGCATCACACGTCGGCTCGCGCAGCTCGCCAAGATGGGAGTCTTGTTGCTCGACGATTGGGGACTGCAGGACGTCGACCAGGGCACGCGCAACGATCTGCTCGAAGTGCTCGACGATCGCGTCGGCACGCGATCCACGATCATTACAAGCCAACTATCCTTGGGAGCACTGGCAAGCCCGGCTGCAAGAACCGGCTCTCGCCGACGCAATCCTCGACCGCCTGTCCGTCAGGCTCACAAGCTTCCGTTGAAGGTCGATTCGATGCGCAAGAAGAATGCACCTGATCAAAAAATAGCCTGATCTCGAACACTCGCAGTACAATCTAAGCACTACGAATCACCTTCCTCCTGGCCTGTTCGATTTCACCGAAAAAGGTATTCAGCTTCCACGAAATGCGCATCCAATCGAAGTGGTCAATCAATGAAGCGCGTTAGATTTTTGATCTACTGCCGTCCATTTAGAGCGGCTAACACAAGTCATCAACAAAGCGTGAACAGATAACGGCAGCAGCCAGGGACAGCAAGGCAACATGAATGTCGAGACGACGCTCGAAACGAATGCGCAGTTTGCCGAAGCCGGCAAACCA